>JBILHQ010000149.1:0-15795 GCA_044350415.1 Saprospiraceae bacterium
AGTCTACCAATGCGGACAGTTGCACTTTGGCTTGAACAGCCGGCATCCTTCAAGAACAACCATGCCCACCATGAGCATGAAGAATGCGATACGAACCCAATTAATTTTTTTCATAACAGCAATTTTTATAATTTCTTAAGTTTTGGATAATAAAAAAAAGTAAATTTGATCATAATTGATCAGGCCGGGCGCTCCTGCTGCAACAAGTCAAAAGGTGCGAACCGAACAAGTTGGGGCCCGGTTACCATATCCTCTACCGCAAAAATACACAGGATTCTTCGTCGGTTTGATTTCAACTGCCAAAATATTATGAAACCCGAAAATACTCCCCTAATATTGCAGGGGAAATCGCTGCTCCACCCCTTTAAACCTCACTTTTGACACCAATGCCTCACCTTACCAATCGGTTTTTCATTGTCTTCGGTTGTATAGCGGCGTTTTTCGCGCTTTCTTTCCCTTTACCCTGGCTGCTTCCTGCTGCCAAGGCAGTATTTTTTATGGCCGTGGCCTTAGTTTTTGCTGAGGTAGCCCTGTTGTTTTTTCGCCGCCCCCGGGTAACCTGCATCCGCGAGATGAATCCGGTTTTTTCACTCAGCGACCCTAATAAAGTCAGCTTGCACCTGAGCAACAGATCGCGTTTGTGGCTGCGGATGGCCGTGTATGATGAACTGCCTTTTCAGTTTCAAAAACGCGACTTTGAAGAGCATATTGCCCTGGGCAGTGGCGAAATGACGACCATCCAATATGAATTGACACCACTTAGCCGTGGTACTTACACTTTTGGACACACCAATGCACTGATTAGTTCCCGAATTGGCCTTATTGAAAGGAAAATAGAATTGGCCAATTATACAGAAGTGAGTGTATATCCGTCGATTATCCAGATGAAAAAGTTCGAGCTGCGTGCCATGAAGCATATCGCCCATGAATCGGGGATTAAAAAAATGCGCAGAATCGGCCATAGTTACGAATTTGAACAAATAAAAAACTATGTGGAGGGCGATGATTACCGCAGTATCAACTGGAAAGCGGCCGGCCGTCGCAATACCTTGATGGTCAATCAGTATGAAGATGAAAGAAGCCAGCAGGTCTATTGTATTGTCGATAAAAGCCGGGCGATGAAAATGCCATTTGGCGGACTGAGCCTGATGGATTATGCGATCAATACCACGCTGGCTATTTCCAATATTATTATTAAAAAACAGGATAAAGCGGGCCTTTTGTCTTTCTCGGATGTGATGGGATCGACGTTGAAGGCCGATCGCGATTCGGGACAATTGCAGCGTATTCTTGATGCCTTGTACCGCGAAAAAGAACGACAAGGCGAATCCAACTATGAATTGCTGTACCAGGCAGTCCGGCGGCTTATTGGCGCACGCTCCTTGCTGTTATTATTCACTAATTTTGAAAGTACTTACGCGCTCGACCGGGTGCTGCCCACACTGCGCAAACTCCAGGCCTCCCACCTGCTGGTAGTAGTCTTTTTTGAAAATACCGAGATCCGGGAACTCGCCCGCCAGCCTGTTACCCGTACCGCCGATATTTACCGGCAAACAGTGTCCCGCCAGTTTTTACAGGAAAAAAAAGAAATGGTCACCCGGCTCCGGCAATTTGGTATCCAGTCTATCCTCACCCGGCCCGAAGACCTCACCATCAACACGATCAATAAGTATTTGGAGTTGAAATCAAGAGGGCTCATTTAGTGGTGAGTGTTTAGTGGTGAGTGGGCAAAACCAGTAAACAGAAACAAACCATTCACCACTAAACACTCACCACTAAACACTCACCACTAAACACTCACCCTTCCGAGTCCCAGCGCTTTTAGCATTAATCTGGGCAACGATGCTTCCGGATTTTTTCTTTTTCGGAGGTCGAGATACCAGCCGATTTTTTTGAGAATCGGAATTTTATGCGTTTCTACAAATTCGATGAGCGTTCCGTCCGGATCTTCGATATAGGAGAAATAACCGGCGGCCTCCCCCATGTCAAATGAACCACTGGAGTCGATGGTGAAGGGATGTCCTTTGGAAGCACAGAAAGTTTTCATCTCTGCCATGCCGGTGATGTCAAAGCACAGGTGGATATACCCCAAATCGCCCCAGAGACGGCCATCAAATATCTTGCGGGGTCTTCTGTCGGTAGCCTGAACCAATTCAATCTCCGATGCACCGAGCAGCCGACTAAATGGTCCTTTGCGCACCGCTGAATGTTTTAAAAGGCACCGCCTGTACTGGCCGAACCCACCATCTAATCCGTGCAGGTCGCCGAAATCCTGGGTCTGATCATAAACTACCGTATCGTAACCCAGTATTTCGCTGTAGAATTTTTTACTGCGTTCCATATCTGTCACGCCGATAAATGAACCGTAAATCCCGCCGCACAAATGTTGGCCTCCAGTGGAAAACCAATCGTCGGCACCTACAATTTCAAACGGATTCCCAAAAGGGTCTTTTACAAAAAAATGCGGGCGGCCATCAGGGCGTTCAGTCGGATTTGTCAGCATATTAACCCCTTTTTTGCGCAAAAAATGAAAAGTGCTGTCTACATTTTTACATTTTATTTTGGCTATGCCGAGGCCCAGATCGCCGAGCATCACTTGTACGGGTGACGGAACAGGTGTTCGGCTGGTGTATTGCCAGATTTCCATGCCGCCGCCGCCTTGCATATTCAGGGCCAGAATGGCGTGGCGATCGCGGGGCTCTCCTCCCGTATAAGGCAGCATGAGGGCAGCGGTGGCTGCTTCCTCAAAAATAGGCACATCCATGCCGAAATGTTCGTTATACCACTTAAATGCTTCGTGTACGTTCGAAACACCAATACCCATTTGTTGAATTCCTGAAATAAACATGGTTGCTAATTGTCTGAGAATAAGAGCGCAAAGGTAGGGTTTAGAAATTACGATTTATAAATCGTAATTTCTAAACCACAAATTTCCTTCTTCTTTTCAAATCATTTTTTTTCATTTTTGACGTTATGAATACTTTTGAATACGTTTGAGGTTTTTTTGAACTAAAAATCAATAGTTTGTGGTTGGAGAGCCTGTCGAAGCATGGTTCTGGGAATAAAACAACAAGGGCGTTTACAGGGGTAAGTGACCGCATTGATTGAATGCCAGATTCATACTTCGACAGGCTCGGTACTATAAAGTATTGGTTTACAGGAAAAAAAACAGACATGTTCTTGCTCATATCTCATAATAATATGCCAGCCTCTCGTTTTTTATTCATTACCTGTTGCTTGTTGTTGACTGCCGGCTTGCCTAAATTAGCGGCACAACGGTCTAAAAAAATTCAATTGAATCCTGTTGCGCTGGGCTTTGATCTCCCGGACTCTTATAAAAGCCGCACTTTTATTAAAGGGCTTGCCGGGTTTGTGAATAACATAGATCAATTAGTAGGTGCAATGATTATTGTGGAGGGAAATAAAACATCAGTCATTACCCGGTTTGTAAAAGAGGGCAAACCGCCAGTAGTAACTACCAGCACCTCTGATGTAATCTTCAATGCTAAAATTGACTGGAAATTCAAACAAAATGGTGCCTATTCTATTGCTTCGACTAAAATAGAAAAGGATGCCGTAAATGAAGTGGTCATTACTGATATTGGTGTCGCTTTCCTGCCGGAAGACTATATTCCCTATCTGGAGATATGCAGTGCCTCTCAAAATGTATCTGCAGATACACGCAGAAAAATGTATTATGTGCGGTCTGCCAAATTAACCTCTGTCTATACACGGGCATTCAGAAAAATTGATGCTTCCGCTGCGGTTAACGGAATTGCCTTCAGTACCGGAGGGGAGGTATTCAGTAGTACGGATCAATTCCGATTAGATTATATTGTTTCTGTAGATCTTGTTAATCTGGATAAATTATTATCGCTTCAGAACTGTGAGCAATTGCAAATTAATCAGGAAATGGCAGTGCGGGAGCATTTGGCAGCTTCTAAAATGCAGGCGGCTAAAGCGGAAGAAGAGAAGCGAACCCGTGAAAATGACCTTACCGCAGTAAAGTCCCAAATAGATGATCTGCGCTGCTTATTAGGCGAAAGTGTCGAGAAAAATGCAGCATTGCAACGTCATATTGCGGAGGCAATGGAACGGGAACATACCGCTGCGCTCAAACTGCTGGAGGCGCAAAAAAATGCAGCACTTCTATCCACAAAAGTGGAACATGAAGCTGAAAATGCAACCTCTAATGAAAAAGTAATAGTCACTTTTAAAAATAAGGATGGTAAGGTACTCGAAATTTCCAGCCTTGAGGCATTAAGCACCGAGAAATTGAAAGAACTCGGATTTGATGTGGAATTATTAAAAATGGGAAATGAGTAGTCATGATTTCTTGCCACCTGCTTTAAAGTATTGGTTTTCAGGAATAAAAAATTATAGACCTGCTCTAATTTAGTTACTATTCCATATATTTGCATAAAATCTGTTTGTTAATAACTGAATCCTTCTTGATTGAAAACTTTTTGTTGCTCAATAAAACATTGGTAATCATTGTTTTATTATTCATTTATTTTTAGTTCAGCCACTATTTACCATTTGATTTTCCTCAAAAAACTATCAGCAATTTTCAATGTTTAATTGAAATAACTGATCATTCAATTTTTTTTATAATTCATTACCTGTGGATTACTTTGATTTTTTTGCCATCACTTAGTAAAAGTAATATATCGCAAATAAATTTTCGTAATATGACTTTGCGTGACGGTTTCGTTTTCTAGGTGCATGTCTTTTTACAAGCAATTCCCTTTCCTTATAACAAAATTTTTTTTCAATGAACAAGCAAGACAGCAGTCGTTATCCAATCGGAAAATTTGAATATGGTAAAACCTATTCATTTACGGATACCCGAAAAAACATTAAAATAATAGCGAAATTACCAAAGGCACTAAAGAAAATTGCTAAAAAAATAACAAAACAACAATTAGATACACCTTACAGACCAGGTGGTTGGACTGTCAGACAGGTTATTCACCATTTGGCTGATTCACACATGAATGCCTATATCAGAATGAAGATGGCAGTTACAGAAGATCATCCAACGATTAAACCCTACGACGAAAAAGCATGGGCGGAATTAGAAACAGGACGTGAATCATCTGTCAAACCTTCCATTAAGTTATTGAAGGCGCTGAATGATAAATGGATTGATTTTTTATCTTCTCTCTCTGAGGCGGATTTAAAAAAAGGGTATTTTCACCCTGCTTCTCAAAAAACAGTTCCAATGACGGAGGCAATTGCGTTATATGCCTGGCATGCAGAACATCACCTCGCCCATATTCGGTTAGTTACGAAAGGGAAAGCAGAAAAAAAATCGGAATCTTCAACCCCCATTAAAGGTCTTGTCAAAATAAAAGCAGTGCCGCCACCCGCAAATAAAAGGGGACGTCCGAAGAAGGAGGTCGCGCCACAAACAGAGCGCCCCAAGTTGGTTCGGGCAACGGAAAAAGCATCGAAAGTAACGAAGGAGCCTAAAGCGCCTAAAGTAATCAGGGAACCCAAAGCCCCGAAGGCAGCGGAGGCCCCAAAAATGACGCGTGGCGAAGTGTTGGCGATTGCCCGTGCTGCGCGTGTTGCCAAAGCAGCAGCAGCAGGGAAAATACCCAAAGCCCCGAAGGCAGCCGATGCTCCTAAAATGACGCGTGCCGAAGTGTTAGCGATTGCCCGTGCTGCGCGTGTTGCCAAAGCCGCAGCAGCGGGTAAAACGCCCAAAGCCCCGAAGGCAGCCGATGCTCCAAAAATGACGCGTGGCGAAGTGTTGGCGATTGCTCGTGCTGCGCGTGTTGCCAAAGCAGCAGCAGCGGGTAAAACGCCCAAAGCCCCGAAGGCAGCGGATGCACCGAAAATGACGCGTGGCGAGGTATTGGCGATTGCCCGTGCTGCGCGTGTTGCCAAAGCAGCAGCAGCGGGTAAAACGCCCAAAGCCCCGAAGGCAGCGGATGCACCGAAAATGACGCGTGGCGAGGTATTGGCGATTGCCCGTGCTGCGCGTGTTGCCAAAGCAGCAGCAGCGGGTAAAACGCCCAAAGCCCCGAAGGCAGCGGACGCACCGAAAATGACGCGTGGCGAGGTATTGGCGATTGCCCGTGCTGCGCGTGTTGCCAAAGCCGCAGCAGCAGGTAAAACGCCCAAAGTCCCGAAGGCAGCGGACGCACCGAAAATGACGCGTGGCGAGGTATTGGCGATTGCCCGTGCTGCCAAAGCCGCAGCAGCAGGAAACGCCCCCAAAGCAGTGGCCGCAGAAAAGGTGACCAAAAAGAAAAAATAAGAGAATAGTTTCATTAACAATAAAGCCGCTTCCCGGGTATCTCACATGTCTTCGGACAGCGAAATACCAAAGGAAAGCGGCTTTTTTGTTAATAGATGGAGCGATCGGAGGCTAGCGTTATTGCGGTGGGAGGCTATTCAAACACTCCCCCGTCCCAACAATTATTTTTTTCGCGGCTTGTACTTCGCTTTCTCTAAAAACGCTTGCGCGTCTTCTTGTTTGGCGAGTTCTTTCAATGTCGTTTGAGGATACCTTTTCATATACGATTTTACAATTTGCCAACCGATCCAATTGCCAATTTGCCCGGGGGCTTCCTGGAAAACATTATCTGTAGAGGGACCCGCCGTAACTATTTTCATGTTTTTGGGCCCCAAGGGCTCAAAAAGCACTTTCATATCTAACAAACGCGCCCACACTTCCTGCTGATTGGCCAAAGCACCAGAAAACTCATCCGCAGTGTAGTTCATTTTGATACTGTCGGGTACTGTCGGTAGCAAACAGTCCATAATATATAATACTTTGCCATTGCGAATCATGTGATCCAGCACATGTTCAGTTGCAGGAGGTGCCACCAGATTGTTGCTCAGGGCAAAACCGTATTTCACGATCATATTGGGGGGCGTAAATTGCCGGCGCATATACTGTGGAAATATTTCCGGGTTGTAGCCCTGGAAATTTTCTCCCAGAAAAAAGTCAAGGCCCAGCATCATGGTCGTGTCGTCTACCAGGTAGGCATCGCCAATAAATTCGGTGACGGCTGTTACCGTTACCACCTCTTTGTTTTCAGGGAAATAATATTTGTAATACTGTAACAAGGGAGTCAGGTCCTTTTTAAAGGCATCGAGGTTGGGGAAAGCCACCTGACAGGAATCGAATAATTTGCGCACCTGAGGAACCGTAATAAAATCATAAAGGGCCTTTTCCGGGGTTTCAGTAGCCTGTGTTGGGTCATGTGCCACATTCGTCAAAAAGAAAGGCAGAAAGGAAGGGTATTCTGCGGCCAGTGGTCCAAGCGCATCGATAAAATGCGTGGTATCAACGGAAAATAAATCCCGGTCAAAACGATGAATTACCGCCGCAACTTTCATGTCTGAAACATCGGGTGTATCGGGTTGGTCAGGGTCGCCGCCTGAATTACATGCAAAGAAAATGGATGCCACTAAGGTGCAGTACATCACCATAAAAAAAGAGGAGCGAAGCGGGCGAATACCTGACTTGTGGGACTCGAAATAAGAATTTTTGCCTGTTAATAGTCTAAACATAAAAAAATAGTCGGATTTTTAGCCCTGATTTTACGAGGGTCGCAAAATTGCTTTAAAAAAAACTGTTTACAATGAAAAAAATTGTATTTATTCTTGCCAGCTGCTTGTTTTTAGCCGCTCAATTGTCTGCACAAGACGCCGATGGTTCAAAATTTCGTTTTGGCGTGCAGGCCAGTCCTACCTGGTCATGGTTAAAATCTGATGTTACTTATTTGGAGAATGCCGGTTCCAATTGGGGCCTGAAACTCTCCTTTATGGTGGAGAAATATTTTCAACCCAATTTTGCATTGACTTCTGGCATTGGCTTCGGTTTCAACCATGGAGGAACACTGCAAAGCGGTTATTCCAAATACCGTCCGTGGCTCGGTTCTGATCTCTCGATCGATCTCAATGAAACGGATTCATTATCATTGCCGGAGAAGTCCAAGCTGCATTATCGTATTCGATATGTTGAAGTGCCGTTGGGTGCCAAAATCCTTTTTGGATCGGGCGAAGATTCTAATCTGCAATTTTATGCTGAACCGGTGATTACGCTTGGTTTTGTTGCTCAGGCATTCGGCGATATCCGGGGTGCAGGTGCGAAGTTTGACACCAACGATCAAAATATTCGCTCTGATGTGAGGGGCCTGGCACTATCCTGGGGGTTTGGCGCGGGTGTTGAATATGCAGTTTCCAGCCGGACATCCCTGATAGGGGGATTTTTTTTCCAGAATCAGTTCACTGATATTACCCAAAAATCGCGTGCCCGCATCAAAGACAACAGTGAATGGATCGATGAAAAAGCAAAGGTTTCTTTCCGCTCGGTGACATTACGCCTCGGTGTAGTTACTAATTAATTCAACTCATGATCACTGACCTTACGCGTATGGATAACCGTGCGCGTAAGGTCTTTTGTTTTGCTCATCATCGGCGAAAATCGCGCATTCCACACAATTTCTTCCGCAATATAAGACCGGCGCGCATGGACAATTTGTTCGGTTGACTCATCCGTGCCCGCCACCAAAACCATCACTTCTGCATTGGCCTCCTTCAATTGTTCCTGCGAAAGGCCAAAAATCGGACTGTCCTCACTGATAGGATGAACAATCGTCCAGGAAAGCGGGAAAAATGCAATTTTACTGATTTCGAGATCAAGTGAAAAAAAACGCCGGGCGGCCTCTCCGGTCGTTTCATCTGTCTGGCTAATGGCCAGCATTACCTTGGCTTCTGTTTCCAGTAATTCACTGGTACGGGGATTCACCATCCGGAACATTAACGCCTGCCCGCTTTTGAAGGGGGCAATCAACGCGCGGTCACTAAAAACAAGTTTGGCCATCGGCCGGCTGAACCGTCCATAAAGCAACCCGGAAATCAAAGCAAATAAAAGCAAGCCCAGAAACGATTCAAAGGACGCAATAAAACTGGCTAAACGCCCATCAGGACTGATATGGCCGTAGCCTACCGTGGTGAGTGTTTGGGTACTGAAAAAGAAAGCGTGTAACCAGGAAGACAGGAATGAATCGTGTGGCATTCCGGAAAGTTGCTTGTCGCCCGACAAAATATAAGTGGTCGCAAAAATGCTGTTAATCAGGCCAAAAACCAATAAAGTGAGTAAAAAAAATAACCAGGAAGGCATCGTTACCAAACGATAATAAATATTGTCTGATAAGGCGTTTCTATGCCGGAGTACATTGAATTTGCCATCAGGATTAATCAAACGGCCTTGAGAGGAAATATGCCGGCCAAAACCCAGTTCACTTTGTTTGTCCTTAATTCTTGGAATAATACCTGCCATTTTTTCGGTTTAAAATAAAATTGATGCGGTTAGCAAACAAAAAAAGCCTTTGGAAGTTGTAAGTGCAAGGATGTTAACCCGTGCCCCTGCAGCCCATCAATAAAGACTTGCCGGTGCGCGTTTACAAATGTACAATACGGAAGAAATAAACAACCATTTAAGATGAGAAGACGTGCTATTGTGTGGTTTAGGAGTGATTTGCGTTTGCATGATAATGAGGCCATTACAAATGCGCTGCGAATGGCCGACGAGGTCATTCCGATTTATGTATTTGATGAGCGTATTTTTTTAGGGAAATCCCGTTTTGGATTTTCAAAAACCAGCAGATTCCGGGCGAAATTCATCATTGAAAGTGTTGCTGATTTGCGGACCAATCTTCGGAAAATTGGCTCGGACCTGATTGTCAGAACAGGTAAGCCAGAGCAAATTTTATCGGAACTGGCGCGCGAAACGCAATCCTCATGGGTGGTGTGCAACCGCGAACGCACCCGGGATGAGGTGGAGGTGCAGGATGCACTCGAACTCGCGCTTTGGGAAAGTGGTGTGGAATTAATTTATACCCGGGGGAAAATGTTGTACCATACACAGGACTTGCCCGTTCCTGTTCAGCATACGCCTGATATTTTTTCCCAATTCCGGAAAGACAATGAAAATATTACCCCGGTTCGTCCGCCTTTACCCACCCCTGTGAGTATGCCGCAGGTGACCAATCAGGTTGCTCACGGCGATATGCCCATGTTAACAGATTTCGGACATGAGGATACTGATGCTCATCCCAATGCGGCATTGGTTTTTAAGGGTGGCGAAACGGAAGGGCTCAAGCGCCTCCAGCATTATTTGTGGGATACCAATGCCATTGCAACCTATAAAGAAACGCGAAATGGCCTGCTCGGTGCCGATTATTCCTCTAAAATTTCGCCCTGGCTCGCTCAGGGGTGCCTTTCGCCCAAGCAAGTCTATGCCGAATTAAAACGCTATGAGCGGGAATGTATTTCCAATGAAAGCACGTATTGGTTGTTTTTTGAACTGCTCTGGCGCGATTTTTTTCGACTCATGGGTAAGAAATACTGCAACCGTATTTTCCTGAAAGGTGGCACGCAGGATAAACCTTTAAAGCACCTTCGCAATAACCATGAAATGTTCCAACTGTGGGCCAATGGTCAAACAGGGGTGCCATTTATTGATGCGAATATGCGCGAACTGGCTTCCACCGGCTGGATGAGTAACCGAGGCCGACAAAATGTAGCATCGTTCCTCGTGCGCGATTTAAAAGTGAACTGGCAGATGGGGGCAGAGTATTTCGAAAGTTTATTACTCGATTACGACCCCTGCAGCAACTGGGGCAATTGGAATTATGTGGCAGGTGTGGGTAGCGACCCCAGAGAAGACCGGTATTTTAATATCCTGACACAAGCAAAAAACTACGATCCCTGTGGCGATTTTGTCCGCACCTGGTGCACAGAATTGCGACTTGTTCCCAAAGAACTCACCCACCGGCCCGACTTAATCTCCACTGCCCAGAAGCAGGTATATAAGATGTCCAATTATCCAAAATCAGTGGTGCGTATTGAAAAGTGGGCAAGTATCTGATAATTTCCCTGCTTTTCTTTGCCCATTGCCCATTGCCAACTTTTTTGCTTGGTTTTATGTAACTTTGCACTTGGCTTTTACGTTTAATGGCAATGATGAATACACTGTTTTTTCGATTTTTTGCGGTACTTACTATCTTTTTTATTGGGTGTACAGGATTAGGCGCTCAGGATATGAACTTGGCGAATCAATATTTTGCTAATGGCGAGTATGAAAAAGCGGCTACGCTTTTCGGACAATTGTTGGAAACGAACGCTGGCAATGAGTTCGTTGTGAACCGCTACGTCGAGTGTATGATCAACCTCGAGAAATATGAAGAAGGTGAAAAAATTATCAAAAAACTCATCAAAAAGACCCCTGGATCGGGAAATCTGTACGTCCAGTACGGCAACTTGCAGGAACGACAAGGAAAACTGGCAGAAGCAAACGAACAATTTGACAAGGCGATTGAGGTTGTTTCCCCCGATTATAACTCCATCTACCGGTTGGCAAGTCAATTTACTTATGCTAATAAATTTGACCTCGCCTTGCGCACGTATGAGCGCGGCGCCACTTTGCTAAAGGATAAAACGATATTTTCGATGAACCTGGGCGAATTGTACCGCCGGAAAGGGGATTCAGAAAAGATGATCGAAAACTACCTTAACAGCCTGGTCAATAATGACGGAAGTCGCCTCGGCACGGTGCAAATCAGTCTGGCAAGATTTCTCTCTCCCGAAGAATTTGGCATTTTGCAGTCGCAGCTCTATACCAGAATCCAGGCAGATGAATCACCTGATTTTATTGAATTACTCGCATGGTCATTTATCCAAACCAAGGATTATAAAAATGCCCTCCGGCAATTAAAAGCACTCGACCAGCGCCTCGGAGAGAATGGTATTCGGGTGTTTAAACTGGCCCGCGACGCAGCAGAAGATAAAGATTATGATTCAGCTATTAGCGCTTATCAGTATATTACACAGGAAAAAGGCGCTCAAAATCCTTATTTCTTTTTGGCTAAACAAGGCTTAACCAAAGCCAGAAGAGATAAAATAACAACAGGGTATTCTTATTCTGCGGAAGATCTTCGGTTGCTCGAAGCGGAGTACCAGTCGTTTTTGGACCAATACGGGATGAACCGGCAAACCAGTACACTCGTGTTGGAGATGGCAGAACTGGAAGCCTTGTATGTCAACGATTTAACTAAAGCAATTGGATTATTAGATACCTTAATTAAGGTACCTGGATTGGAGCGCGACGACCGCTCCCGCGCCAAAATTAACCTGGCTGATTACTACCTGATGACCGGCGAACGCTGGGAAAGTACGCTGCTGTACAGTCAGGTGGACAAGGACAATAAAGAAGAAGTAGTGGGACAGGAGGCGCGTTTTAAAAATGCTAAACTGGCCTATTACAACGGTGATTTTCAATGGGCTCAGGCGCAGTTTGATGTATTAAAAGCATCCACCTCCAAATTGATCGCCAACGACGCGCTCGATTTGTCGGTTTTTATCATGGACAATCTTAACCTGGATACTACTTCTGACGCCATTACTTTATACGCTGGTGCCGAGTTATTGGTATTTCAAAATCGTTTTGAGGAAGCCATCGCGCGGCTCGATACTTTGCGCCGGGAATTTCCGGAACATTCACTGCAAGATGATATTTTTTACTTAGAAGCACAAATAGCCCAAAAACAGAATGATTTTGTAAAGGCAGCAGCGCTCTATCAAAAAGTGGCAGATACTTATCCGGAAGACATTCGTGCGGATAATGCTTTATATGCGCTGGCCCAGCTGTACGAAACCAGGTTGGATGCCAAAGACAAGGCACAAACCCTTTATGAAAAAATATTTACTGATTATTCCGGCAGCGTATTTGCGGTGGATGCCCGAAAACGATACCGGTTGTTAAGAGGGGATAAAGTACAATAAGAAATGCAATACTTAAATATGGAAAGGGTATGGCTGGTGACTTCTGTGGAAGCATTGGAACAGGTGGCCCGTGAAATAATTGCCGCGCTCGGTGAAAAAAGAAAAATAGCAGTTTATGGCGAAATGGGGGCAGGAAAAACGACCTTTGTGAAGGCGTTTTGTCGTACAATCGGCATCACGGGGGCAACGGCAAGTCCCACATTCTCCCTGATCAATCAGTACAGTTACAAATCAGCCGACGGTTCGCTCCATTTATTGCATCACTTAGACCTGTACCGTTTAAAATCGGCGCAGGAAGCTTTGGATATAGGGATTGAAGATGTATTATATGATCCGTGGTATTGCCTCATCGAATGGCCTCAGGTAATTGAAATAGTATTGCCGGAAGACCGTGCTGTAATTGATATTACCATCATCGATGAACAAACACGAAAAATAACTTTGCAATAGAATAGAGATTTATGGAGACCCTTTCATTTCCACGACAATCCACACAACCCGAAATGCTGGCGCTGCATCCGCGGCACCAACAGATTACTATCGGGATTCCACAGGAAACCACCCTGCAGGAAAACCGCGTGGCATTAGCTCCGCATTCAGTGGCAACACTCACTGCACATGGGTTCAATATTATTGTGGAAAGTGGGGCGGGACTCAAGTCCAGATTTTCCGATCTTCATTATTCAGAAGCGGGTGCCACTATCGTATTTAGTCACGAAGAAGTTTTTAAAACAGCAGATTTGCTCTTAAAATCTGCTCCACCTACATTGGACGAAATTGAATTGATGCGGCCTAATCAGGTGCTCATTTCTCCCATCCAGTTGCCGATGATGGAACAAGCGTACATCGCGGCATTACTGAAAAAAAGGGTTACTGCACTGGCCATGGAATATATCCGCGACGATGATACGGGCATGTTTCCTATCGTCCGTGTAATGAGTGAAATAGCAGGTATCAGCGCTATTCATATTGCCGCCGATTTGTTGGCCACTGCCCGCGGCGGACAAGGAGTGCTTTTAGGTGGGATTGCGGGCGTACCTCCTGCCAAAGTAATTATTATCGGAGCGGGAGTTGTGGCAGAATTTGCTACCCGAACGGCTATTGGACTGGGTGCTGAAGTGCGTATTTTTGACAATAATGTATACAAATTAATGCGCCTCCAAAATCAGGTTGGCCGTCAGTTACATACCTCTGTGGTGAATCCTGTACACCTCCGGGAGCAGTTAATTTCTGCTGATGTGGCTATTGGTGCCATTCATTCGCGCAAAGGGCGCACACCGCTCATTGTGGAGGAGGATATTGTTCAAAGAATGAAACCAGGATCTGTTATCGTGGATGTCAGTATTGATCAGGGTGGATGTTTCGCTACCTCCGAAATTACTTCCCATGAAAAACCTACGTTTACCAAACACGATATAATTCACTATTGCGTTCCCAATATTCCATCCCGGGTGGCGCGAACGGCCTCCGATGCCATTAGTAATATCCTCACCTCTTTGTTATTGAAAGCAGAAACTGGCGGCATTTTCAACCTGATTGCCAGTCATGCGGGTCTCCGAAATGGCGTATATACCTACAAAGGTTGTCTTACCAATACCTATTTAGGAGAACGGTTCCAGATAAAAAGCACCAATTTAGATTTGCTGATTACATCTGATTTTTAGGAGCATGTCTGGGATTGTTTTGAACCGAAAATCCCAGACCTGCTCTAAAGACTGCCGGTACGTATCAGAAACAATCCAAGCCCGATGAGCAGCACAACAAATGCGGCGATCATCATGGCCTTTCCGATCTGCATCCATTTGGGTGTAAGCAGCAAAATAATACCAATAAAAAAATTAAAACCAGTCAGCGCTACAATACCAAAAGCCATCATAATGACCGCTTCTTCTTTAGAGAACATTAAGGAGGCGAGTACTAAAATTAGTAAAATAAAAAAATTAATACCTACGGTTTTGCCCAACATGTTGGTGGGTGGCGAGGGTGGTAATGCAATCGGCTCGGCATTCATAATTAAAGGACTTTTTATTGTAAAACACGATATATTATCTTATTAAACGGAGTAGAAAACGAAGATAGTGGTTTTTATCCTTTCCGGACAAATATTTAACAGTAGTCACGAAAATATGAATTGTTGAGGGGCGAAAAGTAATAAAAAATACCGCCTTTTCTTTTTATGAAAAAATTAAATACCGTGATTTTATTAAATTGCTGAATATTTTAATTTTTAGAGGTAGTTGAACGCTCAAAAAACCGAATATTATTTGTCAACTGTTTTTCAGTTATACTGTTCCTACACTATACAAACACATACACATGTCAGTACACACACTTCAGCGGGTTCAACGCCTGCCCATTAGCCTTGAGCATGCCTGGGATTATTTTTCCAATCCTGATAACCTGCTGGAAATCACGCCCTCTTATATGCGCTTCAAGGTGCTTTCTGATCCTGCTTTTTTAAAAAAAATGTACGCAGGTCAGGTAATAACTTATACCGTCCAACCTGTTTTAAGTATCCCTTTGTTCTGGATGACAGAGATAACACATGTCCAGGACAAAGAATTTTTTGTGGATGAGCAACGGGTGGGACCTTATGCGCTGTGGCATCACCAGCACCATTTTAAATCCATTGATGACGGTGTTGAGATGACAGATCTGGTTCACTACCGGTTGCCACTAGGTTTTTTAGGTGATGTCGCACATTGGTTATTTGTGAAAAAGCAACTCACCGGAGTTTTTGATTACCGGTGGAAGAAGTTGGAAGAGATTTTTGGGAAATAGCGTTACGGCTGACGGCCTTCCATCACCACTACTAAAAGTACATAATGTCTAATAAAAAAACCCGTTTTTGAGATCACTCAAAAACGGGTTTTCAATTTTATTACAATCTATAGTCACCGCGAAGTGGTTTTGTAATTGCTCGGTTTCCCTCCGCCCCGCTGACTGCGTTGTAAAGCCTCGCCGATGCGCTGCATCGCCTGCGTTTTA
>JBILHQ010000012.1:0-55834 GCA_044350415.1 Saprospiraceae bacterium
AGTGGTGAGTGGTGCACCACTAAACACTAAACACTCACCACTAAAGTTCAAAGTTTGGTGCGAGTTTGGTCTGTCTTTCACCGGCGTAGAATTCATTGACTACGCGGACGATATCATCGGGGTCGTCGGTGATGTGGAATAATTGCATGTCTTCGGAGCTCACGGTGTGGTGGCGCTCGATCATGACCTGCTCAATCCAGGTTTTCAGACCTTCCCAGAATTCTTTACCCACGAGGACAATCGGTACGCGGGTAATTTTTTTGGTTTGAACGAGGGTCATTACCTCAAACAATTCATCGAGGGTACCGAAGCCCCCGGGTAATACCACGAATGCCTGGGCATATTTGACAAACATTACTTTTCTGACGAAAAAGTAACGGTGTTTGAGATTGTGGGAGGCGGCGATAAACGGATTATGGTGTTGTTCGAAAGGCAGGTCGATATTTAAACCTACCGATTCGCCGCCTTTCATCCAGGCACCTTTGTTGCCTGCTTCCATGATACCGGGGCCACCACCAGTGATGACGCCGTATCCTTCTTCGCAAAAACGGGATGCAATTTTGACCGCTAATTCGTAATAAAAAGTACCTGGTTTGGTGCGCGCTGATCCAAATATGGAGATACAGGGACCAATATTATTTAATACTTCAAATCCGTCTACAAATTCGGCAATCACTTTGAACATTGTCCAGGAGTTTTCGCCACGCATCTTACTCCATTTTTTAATGGTGATGCCGTTGGAAGATCCGCGCTCCACGATAGGGATAATTTGCTCTTGCTCTTCCTGATTCTTCTCTTGATCCATAATAATTTCGGTGTTATGATGGAACATGCAATAACAAGTAATTATTTTACATGTTCCTGAATTAAAAAACGTGGCGTTCAGCGTGGTAACTGGACCGAACCAGCGGACCACTTTCCACGTATTTGAAGCCTTTGGCCAGCCCCACTTCTTTGTATTCAGCAAAAACGTCGGGGTGCACAAATTCGGCTACTTCGAGGTGCATTTTTGTGGGTTGAAGGTATTGACCGATAGTAAGAATATCGCAGCCATTGGCCACGAGCTCGTCCATAGCGGCAAACATTTCTTCTTTGGTTTCCCCCAAACCGACCATGATACCGGTTTTGGTGCGTTTGCCGAAATCTTTGGTCCGGCTGATTTGTTCGAGGCTGCGTTCCCATTTTGCCTGTGGACGCACTTTGCGGTACAGGCGCGGCACCGTTTCCATATTGTGACTCACCACTTCCTGTCCGGCTTCTATCATCCTGACCAGGGCGTCCCAGTTACTTTTCACATCGGGGATGAGGGTTTCTATCGTGGTTTCTGGGCTGCGTTCTTTCACAGCCCGGACCGTTTGGTACCATATTTCTGCACCCCGGTCTTTGAGTTCGTCGCGGTTGACAGAGGTCAGCACGGCGTGTTTGACCTTCATCAACCAGATTGCTTCTGCCACACGGCGGGGTTCATCTTCGTCATATTCATTAGGGCGGCCGGTTTTTACAGCACAAAAGGAACAGGAGCGCGTACAGACATTGCCCAGAATCATAAAAGTGGCAGTACCTGCGCCCCAACATTCGCCCATGTTGGGGCAACTACCGCTTTGACAAATCGTATGGAGTTTAAAATCGTCCACCACATTGCGCACCATCCTGTAATTTTCGCCCATAGGCAAGCGTACTTTCAGCCATTCAGGGCGTTTGGGGCGGCTGTTAGCGGCGGTTGATTCGGGGGGGTCTATGATTGGGAGTTCGTGCATTTGCTAAATAATCAATAGTGAACTTATTTTTAATTTTTCACGATTCCAATACCGTGATGAGGGCTGAATTTGGGTTTCCACGTTTCAGCAATGGCAAAAGCGCGAAATTTGGCATCGTCGGCCACTTTTCCGGCAAAAAGTTGATCGACCGTCTGCAGAAAGATCTGAAGCCACCGGTCAAACATCTCCGCCGACAACGGATAACGTTGGTGCAGGTCAAAATGTTTTTGGATGGGATTGCCAGTATACTGTTTCCCTCCGAGCAGCAGAAAATCCCAAAAGCCGTACATGACAGGCAGATGGTGCTCCCAATTGATGTGCGCAATTTCATTAAAAATGGGCCCCAACAATTCGTCAGCGGTCACACTTTGGTAGAAAGTATCAATCAGGCGTTTGATATCGTCGGTGTCTTTAATGTCGGGCATCATAAATTGCGAATCCAAATATTCCGGAAACTCACCAGGTCGCCGTGATCCTGCAAACGGATGGGCAGGTTGCCATGTGCGCCGTTTTTAGGCAGGCCGATATACTCGGTAGTGCCTTTAATTTCGGTGTGGTTTTGCAGCAGCACGCCATTGAGGATCACCGTCACATAGCCCGGTGCGATGAGGATACTATCTTTATTGAACCGTGGGGCCGTGTAAATAATATCGTAATTCTGCCATTCGCCGGGTTTGCGGCAGGCATTGGCGAGCGGAATACTTTGTTTGTAAACAGAACCTGTTTGGCCATTGGAATAAGTGGTATTTTGATAGCAGTCAAGTACCTGCACTTCGTACCGGCTTTGCAGGAAAATACCGCTGTTGCCACGGCCCTGGCCTTCGCCTTTCACCACTACTGGTTCACGGAATTCCACATGCAGCTGGCAGTCGCCAAAAGACCTGCGTGTTTGGATATCGCCTTTAGTTGCGGCTACCGTCATACTGCTGTCTTTGTTGATAGTCCAGGCGGCGGCACTGCTGTCTTTGGCGGCAATAAATTCATTCAGGTTAGTACCATTGAACAGCACGATGGCATCGGATGGTGGTTTGGTGCCATTACCGGGCGTAACGATGGGCGGCTTGGGCGACCATACTTCAGTGGCCTTTGGATCGGTGATTTGCGCGGTAGCGACGGCGCAGAGGGTAAATATGGCTAAGGTTACCAGTGTGAGTTGACGCATAATAAATGAATGTTGCTTTGGAGGCGAAGGTATGGAAAAGTTTGTTTTTTTGGAAGATCAGTTTAGTGGGAATAAATCTCCACCAATAAAATAGCCCGCCAATTTCTTTGTGGGTGAAAGAACTTGGCGGGCTGTCAAAAAATGTCCGGGTTAGTTATATTTTTACAAAACGACCTGAATAAACCGTGCTGTCAGTGTATGCGGCTTTAATAAAATATATTCCTTCCAATAAATTTGCCGTATTAAAAAAAAACAACTGGCCGCCTCTGGTTATTTGCTCCATTACTAACCTTCCCATCGCATTATATATACTTACTATAACTAAATCATTGCCACTAATATACAATACTTCATCAACAGGATTAGGCCATATTTTGGGGGATACCCTTCCTGCATCATGGACAGTAACCGTACCCACAGCATAAGTACCGGTTGATGTACAACCTTTTGTATCAGTAACAGTAACAGTATAGCTACCCGGCAAAAGTTGGGAGCGCTCTAACCCTTCGCCGCCATCATTCCAGAGTGCAGTATAGGGAGGTTGTCCTCCTGTTGGGACAATATCAATAGTACCGTTTGCAATTTCGTTTCCACCCGCATCTATAATAAGTGGGGAGGGAATCAGCAGGGTATCGCTGGCATCAATCGTAAGGCTGGCAATTAAAATATCCCCTTTGGAATCACTTACTGTTACAAAATATTGCCCAGCCACCAATTGATCAGTTTGATTACCGGAACTGTTGCCAGGGCCATTCCATGCAATTGAATAGGGTGGGCATCCACCACCAATCTGAACAGAAAAACTGCCCGTAGGACTTCCGCCACAGGATATAGAAGTATTGAATACACCGTTAATTACCGATGCTTTATGCTCATAAGGACCTATATCCGGAGCGGTACCCTGTATGCGATCGTCACCCTGGAGGTCTTTTTGAACCCCTGCTAAGGCAAAGAAAAGAGGCGTGCCGCCATTTATTCCCTGTGCGCAGGGCAACAAATGGTAATCGCCCAAAGATGTATCGACGAAGGGTGATGTTGTTGCGATGAGATTATGGTCGCCGCAAAGTACTTCCAGGCCGGAAAGTGTGCTGCAATCGAAGTCCGTCAGGTTGTAATCGAAATCTAACTGATCAAGATCATGCCAGAACGGTAGGCATTTTTCGCCCGTTGCTGCATTGTAGTTGTTTAAAAAAATATTGTTTTGGGCGTAAATTTTCAGGTTGGAGGTGGGCGGCGGGAAGAGACTGGGGGGGCGAAACCAGGTGTTCATAATAGTGTTATTCAAGAGGTAAATGGTATCTTGCGGAGAAGAATCATAAGCACTGATGAAAAGTGGTAAATCATAAGGCGATGGATAGTCTTCCAGATTTCCACTGCCTATTATTTTATTATTGGCAATATTTATTTTTCCACCAGAAGTGTTCTTTGATATTCCAATTTGCGATTCTTTCCCATTCAATACATTGCCAAATATAAATATACTTTTTCCCTCCGTGTAAATTTTGCTTGTTGCTTGCAAGTAATTATTTTGAATTAAGACCGAGTCAGCGTTTTCTATTTCAATAGACCCGGAATTATTAATAAACTGATTGTTCTTAATCTGGTATTTGAAAAGTGGTGAAGTGCTGTACATCCGTATCATAGCATTTGAGCTCGAATCCGGTTGGTTATCAAAAGTATTGTTTGATATTATTACGGTTCCCATGTTCGAATAATCTCCTATCCCCGTACCCCAAAAATTGGAAAGCAACCCGAAAGATGTCCTTCCATAATTCTTTGAAACATAGCAACTATCTATTATGACTGACCTTGAGATAATACTGCCTTCGGTCACCAAAAAGCCACCAATCGCATCTGCCCCATTACTTATTATCTCACAATTTCTAAATTCAAGCGTATCTATCCCCATTCGTTTCCTGAAATATACTCCGCCTGCAAGTGCTCCAGCTCTTTCTATTGCCCTATTATTGATAAATTTACAATGATAAAATTCAACTCCTTTATCTACCAAACTGCCTCCTTGGAGCCAAACAGCTCCACCATTATAGCCACAGCTGTTGTTTTCAAATTTGCAATATCTAAATTGGGGAGAACAGCCTTTTGTTAATTGTCCCCAAAATATTATAGCCCCACCATTTCCTCCTGCATAGTTGTTGCGAAACAAGCAACGGTCGAATACAGGATAGGCTGTACTATCTTTCATCATTACATAAACAGCTCCTCCTGCCCGGTACGGTGAAACATTCCCAAAAGAAGTATCTGATTTAGCATAACCATGTTCCAGCGTAAAGCCGCTCACGTATGTATTTTCATCAGGATAGGCCATATAAAGTATCGTAAAAGCATTATCCGTACTATCAGCCGGATTACCAATATTGCCACTGAGTGTTGTTACGTGGGTTTCCGGCATTCGTTCTTGTGCCGTTTGTTCTGTTCCTGCAAATCCACCCAGTAATCGGACACCAGACGGCATCGTAAATGTTCTGTTGCGATCCGAAGCAGTATCTGGCAGGTAAAACCCTTCTGCCACCCATATTTCATCACCAGCCTGTGCGGGTTGGAGTGCAAGGTGCAGGTCAGTGAAGGCATCTGCCCACGATTGGCCGGTATTTAGTCCCACTGCATCGTCGTTGACATAGAAGCGTTGCTGTCCATGCAGGGTAAAGGGTATAAAAAAAAGAAAAAGGAGTGGACTGAGTAAGAATTTTCTCATGGGAACCATTAGTTTTTAATAAAAACCGGGAGTGCTTTTGAAAGCACTCCCGGCATAGTTTAATTACAAACCAGATTTAATGACTTGACGGCGAATTATATTTTTTCCATCATAAATGGAAATATAATAACTGCCCGGCACTAAATTAGGTAACTGCAAACGGAGCACATTGCTGCCCTGTTGCAGGTGCGAATTTTGTTCAAATAAAACAAATCCAGTTGGCGTTTCCACCCTAACACTCGCATCTGCTTCATTTTGGCTGTCGATGAAAAGGTCAGCAAAATCAATCAGAGGGTTAGGCTGTACAATAAATGCGAGGGAACGTTTACTATCAGCGATGGTGGATATTTTAACAAGTTGTTCTTCCCCGGAGGCGTTATATGTTCTTCCTGAAAGAACTTCGTCGGCAGTAATTAATTCAGGCATTTCCATCGGGGAACTGCCTGAATTTTCCTTCCGCTCAAATACCAGGCTGAACAATAACTCATTGGCTTCTATCAGTTCACTGCCATCAGGTGAGAACCATAGAAACCGGAGTATACCTTCGTCTAAGCCAGTCAACCCAAGCGAAGCATCATTTACATTAACGCTGTAGTTGGGTTTTACATCAACTACCTTAAAGTCCTGTGCCGAAAAGCGAATAGCCCATTGTGCAGCCATACTGGAGGTATTTCCGTTTCTAAAGTCGGCCCTAATGGTTCCGTCTGTATTTACAACATAACTGACTGTTATATTATCCGTCGCGTAAGCAGGTTTTTGGGCACATTTACAGGATTGGTCTACGTCACCCATTTTCACAGCAGTAAACAGGCCATAACTGCTGGTAGGGTCATTCGGAACGGGAACATTAGCGATATCCGATCCCGTATAAGGGAAGTCTAATAATGGATTTGAGTTATTGGACGTAAACTCATCTTTAAAATAGCGCCATGAAGGAGCACTTCTAATTCCATAATTATCGTGAGTTGCATAATTTAATCCTTGTAAGCATTCCTGAATTTCATTTAAGTCTTCCTGCGAAATTTTTTGTGTAGGTGGACCTTGACCGAAATATGTTTCATCTACATTAGCAGCAATCCAAGGATACGGTTTTTGAAGAGATTCTACTCCAGAAAGGTGTCTGCTAATGAGCACCAAATCATAGGCAGTCACACCGCAGGCACAGTGGTAAAGGCCCGAAATATCTACAGGTTGTAACGTAAAAGGCCTGAAATCCTGATCTGGGCAAAAGGAGTAGGTTCCCATACAATCGCTGTCGGTATAGAGCGAATAATAAGGAAGTGGGACGCTCCTGAGGGTCATGCCTACCCAAGGTGCAGGCAATCCGAAAAACCCAGGTAATACTACATTGTTCGAAATTTCAGGAGAGCATGCTGGCCAGTTATTCAAGTCGACCCTGCTGGAGAACGAACAAGGGCTGCTGGCTCCTGCAACGGTTCCTTCGGCATAGACGATATAATAACGGATACAATTGGAATTAAGCGTAAATGGCACATTAATAAAGTCGCCGGGATCAATGGTAACTGACGTATTTCGTTCATATTTATACTGCCAAATACCACTTCCGGTGTTTGTTAGTACACCGTAGGTATTTGCATCCGGCAAGTTGGAGTACACGGTCCCTGCAGCTCCATTATTGCCTTCCAATATGAACTGAAGCACAATCTTTACATCACTGAACGTAATTGGAGGCATTCCAGCTACCATGTTGATCGTATGATTGATACTGAGACTACAATCCAGCCCAAATTCAGGAAATGCTGCAATCTGGAGCTTATTAGGGCATTGTGGGTAGCCGGGAAGGGTCACTTCCGTGTCAACTGCTGATAAGGAACAAAGATTTACAGTACCGTTAGTAGTATAAAATGCACGGGAAGCGGTTAATGCACAACTGACAGACACTCCCTGAGATAGGTTCGTCTGGCCAATAATTTCTATCAGAATAATATTTTCTGTGCTGAAATGCGGCATCCAGGGTGCACTGGTCAGGCTGTAAAATATATCGTAACTCCCATCGGCATTTTTTCTGACATAGAAATCAAATGTTAATGGTGTGGCACCAGAAGGTTGCGAAACGGCCTGAGGTGCGAAATCTAAATCAGGGACTCCGGAAGTAGCGACATCAAGATGAATAATGCCATCCAACCGGTTAAAGTTTTGGAAACCAGGAGATAAGTCCTTCAGTGAAACGCTAATATGTTGGCCGCCGCCTGATGCGACTAATCCAAACTGCATCGTCTGTGCAGGACTGCAACTATTGAGGACTGGAAAAGTCACAGGAAGTCCTGCTCCTCCTGGACCGCATTCGCTCACCGTTACGTCTGCATTACAATCAACGACACAATCACTATACGTACCACCTTTATCAATCCATTTAACCATGTCTCCGGATTCGCCATCTACTACAATTGTAAATAAGGTAACAGAAGTGGGAGCCACGGAACCTGCCGGATATAATTGAAGTATATCATCGTCCTGGTTAATAACATCGGAGCAGGATTCATACGATCCTAACGTCCAGGTAATTTCCCCATTTTCAGGCACATAAGCGAGCAATGGGAAAAAGGGACTTGGAGCACCACCGGGCAATGTTTGAGAATATTGGGTTGTGTAGGACTTGTTTATTCTGGAAGAAAATCCGTTAACACTAATTTT
Organism: Saprospiraceae bacterium; assembly: GCA_044350415.1. GTDB lineage: Bacteria > Bacteroidota > Bacteroidia > Chitinophagales > Saprospiraceae > M3007. Next base: position 8,288 of record JBILHQ010000012.1, read on the forward strand.
TCCATGAAATTCAAGATAATTTAAAGTCAGGGTCTGTGGAAGCGGGGCACCATTGAGGCGGCGGATAGCAACAGTGTAGTAAGTACTAAAGGCACTTGGGGTCGTGGGGGTATTGGTTGCTAAATTTGGAGCAGGGTTAACCTTGCATATTTCGAACATATAGGGTGAACACTGGGCACTCAGTGTGCTGTCGGAATAAAATACCCCCCCCCATACCAAAATAAGGAATAAAATTTTGCAACTTTGAAAATTGTTTTTTAAGTTTTTAAATGTAAAATTCATTATTTCAAATTAATTGGTTATTGCAAAAACACGACAGTCTTTCCGTCCGGTGGAGTATGCCCGGAAAGTTGCAGCAAAGAATTATTGGTAAATGCATTTACCAATCTACTAACGTTTGATTAATCGAAACGGTTGGGTAAAATGAATAATTTAAAAAAATATTTAATCCTGGATGCCAGGAACTATTTTTTCATGACTTGTTGCGGTGGGACTGGCCAGATCGCCTCCCACCGCAACAAACCTATTTATTTATAGCCACCTTCCCCACCGCATTCCGCCCAAAAAACACAGGAAAATACATTTGCTCCACTTTGGCCGGATTAAGGGTAAACAGTCCGCCGAACCGTGCCTCTAATGGAATACGGAATGTGTAAACGCCTGCATTGAGTTGTTCACAAAAAATGGCAGTGTGGTCCTTAAAATATTCCCGGTGCACTTCCGGGTGGTACGACTGGATTTTAGCACCATAACCGCAACCGGCGGGGATGGGCGCTTCGATCATCACGTATTCAGCTGCGGCTTTTACCTGGATAGTGACTTCCAGCGTGGCCGCTTCTCCGTATTTCAGGGTAGTTGTGGGCTTTTCTTCAGCAGTCAGCAGGCGGGTTTTTACCTCAAAAATATCGCTGCGTGCCTCAGGGCGGGGATTTTGCCACTGCTGGTAGATATTGGCGAATACCGTACCGCCGCCAGTTTGGGAGATGGTGATGGCCTTGTTCTTTTCAGGGACCCACTGCAGGGCGACGGGGAATTTATCAAACCGCTGTTGATCGATGGTGAGGGTATTCGGGATATTGGCGTTGGGTTTCGACAGTATCTCAGGGAGTAAAATATCGAGTATTTGGGCCGTTTCTACGGTATTCCGCTGTTCTTTTCGGGTGGCTAACCAATATTGCCGAATACCGCTGGTGATATCGGTCCAGCCTGCATTCCGGGCAATATCGTAAGCAAGCAGGGTATTCACCGCCCGGCGGTTGTACCAGTCGGTGCTTTCCAATCCGCAATAAATACCGCCGAAGGTGGTGTGGTGCAGGTAAGGCAGCAGGGAGTCCTTTTCCACTTTTGTGCCGCACAATTGCTGCAATTTCAAATAATTTAACCGGTGCGACAAGCCGTAGGTATTACGGCGATCAGCTCTATCGTACCGCATTAAGTAGGGTTTACAGTCGATGGAGAGGTTACAAATACGCAGAAAAGAGAGGGTTTCCTGTTGGTCGGCGTAGTTCATGGCTGGTAAAAGGAGTTGGAGCAAAGCGATGGCATCATCGAGACCGGGTGTTTGATAACCAGCGACGCGGGCTTTTTGGAGCGATCGGGCTACATACAAGGTCATCCAGTTGTTGGCAGATCCTTCGGCCCACCAGCCCCAACTGCCATTCGGTTGCTGGGTGGTTTTGAGCCGTTTCAGGCAAGCATAAATATCCTTTTCGTAATGGAAAGGTTTTTGCAATTGGGCCATGATTTTTTTCAGGGCCAATAAGGCTGTAAGGCGACTGGCGGTTTGCTCATTGCAGCCATAAGGGTAATTGTACAGGTATGTTGCATCGGCAATTAACAGGTCAAGTACGTTGTTTTGGGCATAAAATGTTACGGGGCCGAGCGAAGGGTCCGGCGTGAACCGCAGGATGGTATCGCCTTCCAGTAGCATAAATTGTCCGGTAGTCTCCAGTATGCCAGTGGGCAGCACCGGAATTTTCCGGATTTCACCATCGGTAACTTTTCCGGATGCTGTTTCATAAGTGACGGCGACAGTATCGGTATTGTTATTGGGAATATCGACACCTGTATATTCGGACCAGCCTTCGCCCAAGCGCACTGTTTTTTCACTGACTAAACGGTCATTTACCCGGAAAAACGTGGTCATGGTGAGGGAATCGCCGGTATAGTTACTCACTTTTCCCGCCACATCAAAGTGGTCGCCGGCCACTGCAAAACGCGGGACGGCCAACTGTGCGGTAAGCGGTTTAAATGACCGGGTAAATGCATTGCCCAACCCAAAGCGGCCTTTCCCTCCTGCCGCAATAGCGAAAATATTCCAGCCAGTGATATTGTCGGGAAAAGTCGCCTGAAAAACAGCCTCACCCTTGTCGTCAGTGGTAAGATTAATCTTGAAAAAAGCGTGGTCCTGAAAACGGGAACGCGGCGAAGGGGCCGGCAAAACAGCTTCTTCCACACCAGGGTCGAAAACAATAACGCTATCAACAATATAGTCGATAGGATTATCCCGGTCTCCTTTAATTTCTACCCCTGGGACTTTTCCGGCAAGTGTGGAAGCGATCGCATTTACATTTCGGGTGGGTAAGTTAATGATAGATTGAGTGGTCAAACCGCCACTTGTCATGTCCCGCTGTACCAACCCAGTACTTCTACCGAGGACCATTACCTCTTGGAGCATTCCTCCAGCACTCATAGATACATCCACGTAATTGATCAGCCCTTCCAGTAATCGTAAATCCTGCATTTTTTTCGTCTGGTAACCGGTATAAGATATTTCCAGGTCGTAATCACCAGGGGGAACATTTTTCAGGCTGTAGTGACCGTTAACATCGGTAATGCCACCTTTGATGAATAGTGTCCCGCTCATCAGTCTGAGGGATGCGCCAATAAGTTCTTCACCGTTATCGTCTTTGATAATTCCCTCTAATACTGCTCCATATTGCCAACCGGTATAACCCTCCGGAATCAGGCTGGTACGGGGTGTGAGTTTTACGCTGACAGGGGGCGACAGAGCCAAAGGTGGAAACAACGTATCAAATTGCTCTCCCGCAACTGCCCGCCGGAAAGGAATGTCCGTTAAGGCAATATAGGTGAGCGTATCGCGGCGCAGGATTACTTCGCGGGTGGCAATACTTCCTTTTTGGGTATAAATGTATAAAGTGTAGTGGCCCGGTGCAAGCCCACCCCACTCAGTCGTATTCGGTGCAAATGGCCCTCTTAAGTCTTTCCCTTTCAAAGCATACCCCTTGATCAAAGTATCCTTTGGAGAAAAATAAATTTTCAGCGTTCCTGTGCCTTTTTTGCCAGTATTAGGGTAAACAAAAGCGTATTGTGGAGCCACTATACTGCTGCGCTGGATATGGTGCGGCCCGATGGCCCATTGGTTGATGGCTTTTGCGGGCAACCGCTGTGGCAACTTTACAGGCATCCACCAGGTTTTTGACTGGTATAGCCTTTCGCGGCCCGGAATTACCTCGTAATCAAATCCGGGTTCAAAGGCGAATTCGGTAAAAAAAGCATCTGTATACAGGGCTTTGAGGTTGGTGCCCGGCGGAAATGGACCGATGATATGGTGATTGGAACCACTGCCATTGATCTGGTGAATATTATCGGATGATTCCCAAACGAATACATTTTGATGGTGATCGCGCAACCGCAGTAAGGGCAACATGGATTGGCGCAGGTAATTTTGCTCGAATGCGGTTAAAGTATCGGGCCGGGGCTCCCATTTGATTCGTGCTTTTCGCAAGGTATTACCTGGAGAGGGAAAATTACCAGTGATTTTTTGCGGTTTGATGTCCCAATTTGCTCCATAAAAAGCAATAGTATGCTTTTGTCCTTTTTCTAAATATACGCTGTCCAGAACATACTCTCCGTCGCGGGTTCTGATTTTAAGCGTGTTGTAGCCGTAATTGCCATAAAAACTATACGGTTGCTGGTCATTGCCGTTGTAGTAATAGACCAACCGTGCATTTACCCAAACCATATAAACCGGTTGGCTTTTATAATTGTCAATGACAAACGGTGCAAATTGTGGCCGGTTTTGGTAAAAAGAGTCCTTCGGCTGCGGTAGCTCCGGCAAAATGCCTTTCTGCTCGGGGTAAACAATCGGGCGACCCATCTCGTCCAGAAAAGCATTGGGGGCAATGGGTGTTGCAGCGGCATAAGCCGCGGCAATAGTTGGATTACCCGGTGCTTTCAGGTGGCGCATTTGATAATAGGGGTTCTGATCAAGTCGCAGCCGACTGTACCATTTTTCGCTCAGGGGCAGGTTGAATACCTTTTCTTCCGCAGGTTCAATGGAGAATATAGGATACTGCAATGGACCTGATTTAATCCGTTCGGTTACCTCAGGCACATCATACGATACGCCTTCGAATAAAGTATTAACGGCACCCGAAGTGATGTCTATATAAGCCGCGGCTTTCTGCTTTTCCCCAGTCACCTTTACTTTTATTTGTACTGTTTCGCCGGGCATTACCTGCTGCGGCTGTTCGATCTGAACGGCTAATATTTTACTAAAATAATCCAGTTCTGCTTTTTCTTCTTGTGGCTCCCCGCCCCAAATGAAGGTATAATTCAGGTCAAAATTATTGCCGCCTGGATCAGGAATAGTTTTTACCCAAATACTATCGTTGGTAGAGCCTTCTTCATATTTTAATTTCCCCCGGGAAATGCGGTATTGCACAGTAATCCGCTGTGGGTTTTTCAACAGGAATAAAACTGTATCGCCTATCCGGAGTTGGTTGCACACCACGCCATGTACTGCTTTGGGGTCAGTGTTCAAACGCAGGTCAACGACTTCTTTTCCGGCAAGGATGGAATAAATGGCCACTTCTGGTTTTACCCTGGCCTGAAAGGGTAGTGTTACCTCATAAGAGTAAAGTGGTTGCTGATAGCGTTGCTCTCTGATTTTAACTTTGGGAGCAGCAGTGGTTTTATCCAGCCACTTTACTTCCAGCCAGCCATTTTTGATCGCAGCATCGATATGGTTTTGAGGGGATTGGCGATCCACTACCAGCGAAAGTTTTTTTTCCTGGAGTTCACCGCCGCTGTTGGAACAATAAATATGGGCTTCAAGGGCATATTTTGCGGGTGGGAACAGGGCATCCAGGATACGGATATCGAGTTCTCCCGACATGGGGATGGCTCCTTCTGTGTGCCAAAGGGTATCGGGTAAATAGACCTCTGACGCATAAAATGCCTGATCAGACGCCGTTTGAATGACTAATTGGTAACGGCCGTCCGGAATGGGCTGGTTATTGCCATCACGCGCAGTAACATGAAAAACGACACTATCCTCCCGAAAATAAGTCGATTTTGATTGTGTAAATGCGTATTTGACCTCATCGAGTACGTAGTCTTCGTAATAAATCGGTCGTTCCAGTGTTCTGTTGTCGGGATCAAAACGATGAAAAAAGCCAAGCCTTTTCGGGTCTTTTTCAATAAATTCAAAATTGTAATAACGGTCGATGGACAAGGAGTCCGTCAGCAACATCCGAAACTCAAAATGCCCGGGAGTATTGGGAGTCAATAGGATCTTTTTTACTGTTTTGTGAGATTTATTGTCGCGAATTTCCAGATCCAGCGGTTTGTTCCATGCCTTTCCTTTTTGTGTTTCCACCCATGCCTTTACTTCAAGCGTATCGCCGGGGCGGTATTTGGGTTGAGAAAAGGCGATGTATCCTTTGAACTGATAATTGCGATTTAGTTTGTTCTCCCGGCGGTACTTGATATTCCGGAAATACCATTTCATGTCCCGCGGGTGTTTTATTACCCGCCATGTTTGGCGCGTAAAAAAATAAGGAACAGGGATAACCCTTCCGACAGGTGTTCCAATAAAACGGTACCAGCGTTGTTGGCGAATGGACCAACCAGACCGTGCTTTCCTTACCTGATAAAACGAGGTGTTGCCTTTTGCCGTAATTTCTAAAGCGCCTCCTTTTTTGCGCTTTGGGAGTCGATAATATTGCATTTTTTCATCAAAAGGCACTCGTTTTCCTTTCAAGGTAACAATGGCATCACGGATTCGTGCACCGGAAGTATCCGTAATGACCACTGCAAAATCACGGTGTGTATGGAGCAGTTCTACTTCAAAGGCAAAAACAGAACTGATCTCAGCGACGATTTGTTCCTGCTTGGCCATCACCAGCAGATAGTGGCCGGGCGACAACAAATCTATGGACATAGTATCGTTGGTACCAACCAGCGTATGCAGCCAGGTAGTATCGAAACACACCGCCTTCAGGTATGCCTGCTTTGCTTCCCGATCTGTAAGGCGGTAAATTTCACCAAACGCACTGTATTCTTTTACGACTTGTGCTGCAACAAAAATGGGCAACAGGCATAGGCAGGTCAGCAATCCGATATTTTTCATCACGTATTTTGTTTTGCGGTCAATAATCGGTTTTTTTAGGGAAATAGTAAAACAAAGACTGTTTGATTGTCCGTTGTGCATCCGTGAATACGGTGTTTTATTGTGTAAAGGTTTTATAAGTCAGGTTTTTGAGAAAGGAAAATATCCTCCTGAGCGCACTGGCGCTTACTTTTGCACCATGGATACCCATCAGGAACAGCATAAAGACATTACCCTTCGGGAAGCACAGCAAACCGTCGATCATTGGATTCGCACTATCGGCGTGCGTTATTTTTCAGAACTGACCAATACGGCAGTATTAATGGAAGAAGTGGGAGAAGTGGCCAGGTTAATGGCGCGGCTTTACGGCGAGCAATCTTTCAAATCGACCGACAATGAAGCCACTGCTCATGCCGACCTGGCCGACGAGATGGCCGATGTCTTGTTCGTACTCATTTGTCTTGCCAATCAGACCGGCATCGACCTAACCGAAGCAATGCAGAAAAACCTGGAAAAGAAAACAAAGCGGGATGCGGAGCGACATAAGGGGAATGAAAAATTAGTTAGTTAGTCATTTTAGTCACAAGTCGGTTAGTCCCAGGTAGTCGACCGCAAGCATGTCAATTTTAGCACAAGATGGCATGCTTGTGGTCGACTTTACGGACCTGGGACTAACCGACTAAACTGACTTGGGACTAAAAGACTTGGGACTTACTCACATAAATTCCTGGCAAATTCCTGCCTAATCCGTCGTAATCCAAGCCGTATCCTACCACGAACTGATCGGGAATATTAAAACCTACGTGCTGGATATCGACTTCGAATTGCAGGGCTTCCGGTTTGCACAACAGGGCCACGGTTGAAACAGAGGCAGGCGATTGGCTTTGCAGGTGTCCCATAAAAAAATGCAGCGTTCGCCCGGTATCCACGATATCTTCCACCACGATAATATGGCGGCCAGAAAGGTCTTTTTCAAGTCCCATCACTGTTTGCACATCTCCACTGGAGCGGGTACCAGCGTAAGAGGAGAGTTTCACAAATCCAATTTCACAGTCACCATCGAAGGCCCGGATTAAATCGGATGCAAATACAAATGCACCACTTAAAATGCTGATAAACAGCGGTTTATTATCCTTGTATTCTATTGAGAGAGCCGCACCGATGGCTGTTACCCGCGATTGAATCTCTTCGGGGGACAGCATTTGAACGAAATGGAGATCGTGAATTTGCATGTATACTTTAACTGTACAATCTGAACAACAAAGGTACATCGCGACACCTTGCAATCAGCGAAAAATTAACTTATGAAATTTAAAAAATAATCCTAACTTTACACTAGCGTTGTTGTGGCGGGAGCCGCCGGGCCATGAAATTAGAGATTTCCGGCCAGATAGTCTCTCATCGCAACAACGCTATTATGACAATTGTCCCCAAAATTCGTCTGATGGACATTTTAAATCACCCGGAGACCTCCGGAAAAACTTTATATTATGGAAGATTTATTCAACAAAGCAGTAGAGGGTGCTAAAGAAGCAGCACACCAAGCTGCTGAAAAAATGGGCGAACTCAAGGACGCCGCTACTGAAAAATTCAGTGAAGTAAGCGCAAAAGCCGAAGAAATGGCAGAAAAAGCGAAAGCTGAACTGTCAGAAGAAATGGCAGAAAAATCTGCTGAATTACAGGCCGCGAAAGAGCAAATTGCTGCTCATGAAGGTGGTGCTTTGGGTTTCCTCGGCGATAAAGCCAAAGAACTCCTCGACGATGCCAAAGAAGGCCTTAGCGAGGTAGTTGAAGAAGGTAAAGGCTTTTGGGAAAAAGCGAAAGATTACGTTTCGGGCGAGGAAGATAAGAAGTAAATGCGGGACCTGTTGCGGTGCCTCCCACCGCAACAGGTCTTAAAGAGTGAGGAACGCTGCTGGATTATCTATCTATGATTTTTATAGTTGACTATTGCCTGTAGTGTTCCTCACTCTTTACGCTATTTTTTTCCACCGTCTTTTTTAAGTCCTTCAATCCTTCCTCGTAATAGCCATCCATCATTTTTTCGACATCTAAAATCAGCAGCATGCCGCGCATCATATACGGCACTTTACCGCTGTCCATATCCCAGGTAACTTTGGTTTGCGTGCTGTCGCCTTCAAATGTCCAGGTGCTGTAAAATTTATCACTTTTGTCGGGCCTGAAACTCAATGCCGTTTTGATATAACTATCCTGGCGCAGCTCCACAATTTCCTGTGTTCCGTCACCCTCTTTTTTGCTTTTCCATTCCCATTGATGGCCTACGGTGCCAGGGGTGCCCGCGTAAGTGCCTGCGAGAGCGGGATCTTTCTTTTGCCACGGGCTCCAGTCTTTCCATTGCGCGAAATCGGCTACATGGGAGAAAACCGCCGATGGCGCAGCGGCAATCGTAATTGATCTGTTGACTTTAAAATCATCGGGACCAAAGGCGCAGACACCCACATAAATGACGAGAAGGCCCAGGATGACATAAAGGGAAAGTTTCAGGTAACGCATACGTTTTTGTTTTAAGTGTGAAGAAAATAAGACATTTCGGCGTGTATGTATAAAAACCACTACAAATATAAGGTTTTTTTGTTTTAAAATATATTTTTAAAACTTTTTATTTTATTTTAATTGTTTTTGTTTTGCTGGTGTGACTATTTACCACATAGAGCACATAGAAGTTTTCACATAGTTCATATAGTTCGGGATGTTGGCTTATTAGTCGCGCACTTCGGTCCTTTCTTTCGGAGTCCGTATCTTGGCTCCCGATCATCCCTGTAAGTATGCAGCCACTGACCCGAATTTACATTACTTATACCATTATTCTGGCTGCCCTTAGCGGGTGCTATATTTATTTGTGTGTGACTCCATTGCTTCTTTTGACAAGACCTATTATTTGAGGGTCTATTAATTTTTTAAGCCCCTTTCCAACCATCTTCCGCTCCCCAGTCCTCTTTAATATCAAACACACAACAAAACGTGACGGAGCACCAACTCACCGGACCTGCATTGGGCGGCGTGGAAAACCGCTGGTCACAATATCCAAAGGAAGATTTGTACAATTATATTCGCCATTCGCAGGCGATGTTGAAACAAGGGCACCCAATGGCAAAAGCGCTGTGGAATGCATGGCAGCCGACTTTGATGAATGATTTTGGCAATTTGAGTGATGAGGAGATTGCGGCTCTTTTGGGGTATATTAATTCCATGAATTAATTTTTACATATTCAAATAAAAAAAGTGTACGGTTGTAAAATTGTAGGTTAAATATTTATTTATACCACCTACCTTTATAGGGATTAATTTGAAAGAACCCAATACATTTATTGCAAAAAAAGTAAAATGAAAAAAGAAATTCAATCAAAAGCCGAACTAGCAAAATCCGGAGCCTCTTGTATTGTTGGATTTTTATTTCTCTTAAGTTTTATTTTGTTTTTTATCTACTGGCCACTTGCTATCATCGCATTGGCAGGAGCCCTTATCTATGCATCTGTTTCATCCAAAGAGGCAACTGAATTGGAAAAGTCAGGCGAAGTCTACCTAGGTAGCAATGTGGAACTTTTAAATTTAAGTACCTTGTCTCCTGCTGCTGAGCCATTTGTTATTATTGTTGATGTTGAAACAACCGGTTTATTAGTAGATGACACAACTCCCACAATAAAAAAAGTTAAAGAAAACCCTGATTGGTATCCACGAATTGTTCAAATTGCATGGCTTACCCTGTCCAGAAATTACGAAATTGTTGAAAAGAATATATTCTACGTTAAACAAAATGAACCTATACCGGAAAAGGCGATTCAGATACATGGAATAACTAATGAGATTTGTAATTTAAAAGGCGTGGAGATTGCTGATGTTATTCATAAGTTTAGAGAGTCTGCATCGTTTTGTGAATATTATGCAGGCCATAATGTGCATTTTGATAAATATGTCATTGAGGCGGAATGTATAAAAAATGATCTCCCAAAACCATTCAAATACCTGAAAGGTTATGATACAATGAAGATGGGGCAAGGCATTGTTAAACGAAGGAAATTTAAACTTGAAGAAATCGCAAATAAAATATTCGGTAAAAAGTTATTGCAAGATAACAATATAAACTTCCATGACGCATTTTCTGATGTTTGGGTAACTGCATCCATTTTTGCAGTACTCCATAAAAATGATATTAAGTATTAATATGTACTTGATTTGGCTATTCTGTAGGCTATGAAAATCACCTTTATACTCCTACCTGCATCACCACCCAATAAGTGATCCAAGAAAACAAATACGCCATGGCTCCCATCACCAAAAACTGCCCAATTGCCCAGCGCCAGCGGCCGGTTTCCTGTTTCACTACCACCAGCGTACTCATACACTGCATGGCCAAAGCGTAAAATACCAGCAGGGAAAGACCTGTGGCGGTGGTGTAAATTTTGTCATCAGTGCCACGGAAGGTATCGGCGGCCATTTTTTCTTTTAAGGTAGCATAGCGCTCAAACGGCTTTTTGTCGCCGGCCTCGCTTTCTTCTATCTTACCAACACTTTCTAAACTGTAAATGATATACATTGTGCTGTTGAATACCTCCCGCGCCAGGAACGAAGAAAGGATACCGATGCCGATTTTCCAATCGTAACCCAGCGGGCGAATGACCGGTTCGATAGTTTTGCCCACTTTTCCCGCCCAGGAATATTCTAATTTATAGGACGCTTCCAGATCACCGCGCTGCGCTTCAGGAGCTTTGCGGTTTTCAATATCGGATGCAGCGCTGATTTGCGCTTTTTCCCCAATGTTACCAGGACCGAAACTCGATAAAAACCAAAGTACGGAGGTAATAATCAGGATAGGTTTCCAAACGCCGGTGACGAAATTTTTCACTTTGTCCAATACACTGTGCCATACGTTTTTCCAGTGGGGCGCGCGGTAAACCGGCATTTCCAACGTGAGAAACGACCGTTCTGTGGTACGCATGATCTTGTTCATCACCCAACCCGAACCTAACGCAGTGATGATCCCCAGTAAATACATCATCGCAAATACAAATGCCCACGCCTGCCAGTTTTTGGCGGGTAAAGCAATGGGAATCAATACCATATACACAGGAATTCGGGCGCTGCAACTGATAAACGGCGTCACCATAATGGTAATAATACGCTCCTTCCAGTTGCCTATAGTTCGGGTTCCTTTGATCGCAGGTACCGCACACGCCCCGCCGCCGATGAGGGCCACAATACTGCGGCCATTCATACCGAAACGGCGCATCATGCGGTCGAACATGAATACGGCCCGGGAGAGATACCCCACCTCTTCGAGCAGGGAAATGAGCAGAGAGAGAATCGCAATTTGGGGTACAAATACTAAAACGCCCTTAAACCCTTCCAATATCCCTTTGGTTACAAAATCGGTCAGCCAGTCGATACCTGTGGGGCGTAAAATACTTTCTGTGGTATCAATAATCAACCCCATCATGCCTTCCACCCAGCCACCAGTGACCTCGTAACCGTAAAAAATGACCATAAAGACCAGCAACATGACGCCGAAAAAGATAAATGGTCCTGCTATACGATTGGTTAAAATGGCATCAAGGCGGTCGGTGACCGTCACCGGAAAAGCAGGTGGATGCTGGATTGCTTCTTTGACTACAGGCGTAAAATAATCGAAACGGGTCATTGTTTCTTCCACCTGCATCCGCAGGGACTGAAACTGTTTGGTCTCCACAATCGCGCCCAGTATTTCCCGGTCGGCTTTTTTTAATGCCGGCAGCCAGCTATAGTGGTGTGCCCACAACAAAGCGCGGTACGGATTGGCGATATTAAAATTGAGTTGAACGGCTTCGGCGATGCTTTGCTCCAGTTCCGATAATTTGTAGAATGGGTTGGTTGCCTCTTCTTTTGTTTCCGACAACTGCTCAATGGATGCGGTGAGTTGACGGATGTTTTCCCCTGTACGGCCACTGATAGATACCACAGGCACTTGGAAGCGATTGGACAAAGGAAGTGTATTTACTTTAATTCCTTCTTCGGCTGCCACATCGCTCATATTCAGGGCGAGGATGGCTGGAATTTGCAGATCGAGCAATTGGGTAAACAGCAGCAGGTGTTTCTCCAGATGGGTTACATCGGCCACGTACACCAGCAAGTCAGGGAAATTCGGATCATCGGGATTGCACAGTACATCGGCAATCACTTTTTCGTCGGAAGAGGTTGGGTACAGGCTGTATGCGCCAGGGAAATCAATCAGCACAACGGCCTGACCTTTCGGCAGACTGAAACGGCCTTCTTTAATTTCTACGGTAACACCCGGGAAATTGCCGGTTTTTTGCCGAAGACCAGTTAACTGGTTAAATACAGTCGATTTACCACTATTGGGATTACCGACTAAACCGACTTTTAGCGGCGTACTTTTTTCAATTTTGCGCATCACATCACTTAAACGGTCAACAAAATCATCACTGCTTCTTCTTTTCGGAGCGCCAGTCTAACGCCGTCCACTTTGATATAAAAAGCATCCCCAAAAGGCGATTTCCTTACCATTTCAATCTGAACACCGGGCAAAACCCCCATCGACATTAACTTACAGGCCAAAGCTGGATCCGTAATGGAAATGGCTCGTGCACTTTCGTGGGCTTTTAACTCGGGTAATGTGCGATGGCGACGCTGCATAAATCGTTATTTAGACCAATTAAACGCAGCGAAGGTAAGAGTTGTTCAAAATATTAAGGTATAATCTTGTACTTTTGCATCGATTTTGACAAAACAAATACAATGAACAAACATAATTTCTCTGCCGGGCCCGCCATTTTGCCTGCTTCGGTATTAAAAGAAGCGGCAAAAGCCGTTACCAATTATAACGGGATTGGTCTCAGTCTTTTAGAACTTAGTCACCGCGGTCCGGAATTCATGGCCATTATGGATGAGGCCAACTCCCTGATGCGGGAAATACTCAGTCTGCCACCCGAATATAAGGTAATCTGGCTTTCAGGTGGTGCGAGCACCCAGTTTTATATGGCACCGTTCAACCTGCTCAATGAGACAGAAACTGCGGCGTATATTGACTCTGGCGTATGGGCCTCCAAAGCCATCAAAGAAGCCAAGTTTTTCGGAAATATCGAGGTGATTGCGTCCTCCAAAGCCAATAATTACACGTATATTCCTAAAAACGGTAAAATACCCAAGACGGCAAAATACCTGCACATTACCAGCAACAACACGATTTATGGCACACAATGGGCAAAATTTCCCAAGTCGCCAGTACCGATGGTGTGCGATATGTCGTCCGATTTCCTGAGTCGCCCATTGGATGTAAGTCCGTTTGGCCTCATCTACGCTGGTGCGCAAAAGAACTTGGGCCCTGCGGGTACTACGGTGGTGATCGTTCGCGAAAATCTGTTGGGAACTGTTACCCGCCCAATGCCTGCGATGCTCGATTACCGCACCTTTATCAAAGAAGACTCCATGTACAATACGCCGCCGGTGTATCCAATTTATGTGTCGATGCTCACGCTTCGCTGGATCAAAAAGAACGGTGGATTAAAGGGTATGCAACGGCGTAATAAAACCAAAGCGGCTATTTTGTATAATGAGATTGACCGGAATCCATTGTTTAAAGGAACTGTGACCGACAAAAATGACCGCTCCTTAATGAACGTTTGTTTTGTGATGGAAGAAAAATACGCCGCATTAGAAAAAGAATTCCTGAAAGAAACGGAAGCCCACGGTATGGTGGGCCTCAGTGGTCACCGTTCAGTGGGCGGCTTCCGGGCATCTATTTATAATGCCATGCAGAAATCCAGCGTTCAGGCGTTGGTGGATCTGATGGCAGATTTTGCAAAAAGAAAAGCGTAACTTCGGCTTCGCTCAGTTACCGATGGGCGGTAACTGAGCGAAGCCGAAGTTACCATTCCAGATTATGCTCTCCAAACCGATATTTTGGGCTCTTTCGTTGTGTCTTGTGTTTTTTACAGGGGACCGATTGGCGGGTTTTTGGTTAAAAAAACAAACAATCAACAGTCAGTTTCGGTATTCCAGGATGTATGCTGGCCGGGGCGATGCTGATATTTTGCTCGTGGGAAATTCCCGGGGACTGGCATTTTACCAGCCATATATCGAAGAAATTACGGGAAAATCAACATTCAATATCAGTTATAACGGTCTGCCAGCCCAATTGGCAAAAGTATTAGTGGCTGATTATTTAGAAAAATACACTTCTCCAAAGACGATTCTTATCGATGTCACCCTTTGCGACCGGCCTAATGCCACACTCGTAGCCGGTTTTTCAACCTACCTTGCTGATTCACACCGACTCGACACCCTTATCCGGGGACAATCCAGTGATGTTTGGTGGGGCAACCAGGTTTCTGCTTTATTCCGCTACAACAATGAAATTTTTCAGCGGACCATATTCTACCGCAACCGCAGCGACGAAGACTGGCTGATTGACCGTCAAATTGTGCCGGCACTGGCGGCAACCGTTCCTTTAGATACTTTTCCTGTCAGTATCCAGCCAACACTCATCAATGAATTGGCTGCTACGGTCACACTTGCCCGTGCTGCCGGCCACGATGTTCGCCTGATTATCGGCCCATATTATCCGGGTATGGTGCGCGACTGGAAAAACTTACTGGACTTGAAAACCGCTGTTGAACAAAGCACGGGGCTGCAAGTATATGATTTTAGTCAGGCATTGAAAGATCCTGCTGATTTCGGCGATTTGATGCACCTGAATAAGCAGGGCGCGCTTCATTTTGCGGATTTATTAACTTTTTAGGGCATTAGTGCCCCGGGAAATGAGGAACGGATATGTTAGCAGGGCTGCTTTTCATATATTTTCATTAGCGATATTAATAACAGATTCACCTCTACCGATAAACAATTTCTGATTGGAATTAAAATCTTAAGGTTGGTTTTGCGTTAAAGGAGCGGTATCTTTAGGGCATATCCGGGATTTTTCGAACTGAAAATTTCGGACATACTCTTGTTTCAGCACCGTTCCTAACTCATTCAAACTTTTGCTTTTTTGCTGCACATCATGTCGATATTTTCCCAAAACGGGCATTTCCCCCAAACAATGTTCCTGCTGGTTCTCCTTGCAATAACACCTTTTGCGGCCTTTACCCAAACCAATTTCAACACGGTAAAAACAACTTCAGAAAAGGCACTCCGTGCGTTTAAAGAGGGCCGGGTGGCGATGCAACAAGGCGATATCGCAGGAGGAATCCGGTATTACCAGAAGGCTATCGATGCCGATGCACAATTCATTGACGCCTATCTTTACCTCGGCGGTGCCTTCAAGGAGGGTGGCAGTTTGAAAGAAGCGGAAACCGCTTTTGAAAAAGTCCTGGCCCTGAGTCCGTCGTATGAGATGCGGGTGTACGATGTGCTGGCTTTGGTGGAGTGGGATCTGGACAAATACGGTGAAGCAGCCACGCACCTCGACTATTATTTGCAAAGTGAAGCAGGCAACTCAGGAGAACGCGCCGGAGTGGAGCGCCGGCTGCGCAATGCGAAATTCGCTGCTGAAGCAATAAAAAAGCCAGTGCCTTTCCACCCGGAGCCGCTAAAAGGGGATGTAAATACCAAAGCTGATGAGTATTTTCCGGTTTTTACAGCCGATGGGCAAACCCTTATTTTTACCCGTAATGATTATGACGACGAAAATTTTTATCAAAGCGAACGGTTGCCCGGCGAAACAGCAACCTGGGGTCCTGCCAAGGTGCTGGAGGGCGTAAATACAACCCTCAATGAAGGGGCAGAAGCCATCAGTCCGGATGGATCGTGGCTGGTATTTACCGCATGCGATCGCACAGGAGATGGATCGCATGGTAGTTGCGATCTGTATTGGTCACAAAAAAAATCAGAAGGTTGGACCAAACCCACGCCTTTCAGCAGTGTCATTAATTCCCCCTCATGGGATTCGCAGCCGACTATCAGTGCCGATGGTAAAACAATCATATTTTCAAGTGCCCGGTCAGGTACTTTAGGCAACCGCGATTTATGGGAAACCACCCGACTGACCGGCGGGAAATGGAGTACTCCCCGCAATTTGGGCGATAAAATCAACACAACCAGCAGTGATTGTTTCCCTTTTTTACATGCTGACGGACAGACATTATATTTTACCTCGACCGGCCATCCTGGTATGGGCGGCGATGATATTTTTGTGGTGCGCAAACAAGCCGATGGCGAATGGGGAACGCCCGAAAATCTCGGTTACCCTATTAATACAAAAGGTAATGAAGGCAATTTAGTTACCTCATTAGATGGAGCTACGGCTTATTTTTCCGCTGTTCGGCCTGAGGGGCCGGGAGGAGTCGATATTTATCAGTTTGAAATGCCTGTTGGACTACGTCCAAAAACAGTCACTTATGCCCGCGCACAGGTCACCGATGCCGCAACAGGATATCCTGTAGTGGCAAAAGTGGAATTTACAGATTTGATTTCCGGACTCAGTTATGTCTCGTCTACAACCAAAAAAGACGGTACTTTTCTGGTTTGTCTGCCTGCTGGCCATAATTATGCCCTGAATGTAACCCGAAAAGGATACCTGTTTCAATCGGAACATTTTGAACTGGATTCAAGTGCTTCATTCTTGCAACCCTATGAATTACATATTGAATTACAACCAGTGCCTGACTCTACGGTCGCCGCGCCAACCGGCCAGCCAATTACCCTGAAAAATGTATTTTTCAATACAGGCTCTGCTGAATTATTGCCGGCAAGTACCACAGAATTAAATGCCCTGGCCGCACTTTTGCAAGAATATACAGCATTAAAAATTCAGATTAACGGCCACACCGACAATGCCGGCGATGACAACAGCAATCTGAGTTTGTCAGAAAGAAGAGCACAGGCTGTCAGGAATTACCTGATTGGACAAGGTATTGCCACCAATCGCCTCCGGGCCGTGGGATTCGGTGAAACCAAATTTGTTGCACCCAATGATACTCCCGAGGGTCGGGCCAGGAACCGGAGAACGGAATTTGAGGTATGGTAAAGCCCTATCCAGTTACACTAAGTACCCGAATTTCCACCCGCTGATTTTTCCGGCGGCCATCTTCAGTGGTGTTGGGGGCGATGGGCAATGTTTTACCGTACCCTTTATATTGAATGCGGGCTGTTGGAATGCCTTTGCTAATCAGCCAGTCACAAACCGCTTTGGCGCGATTAGCCGACAAGGTATTGGCATAAGAATCGCTTGGGCGATTATTGGTGTGTCCGGCGACTTCAATTACCAATTTGGGGTTTTTTGACAAGAAATTATAAACCTCTGAAAGCGTTGTCTCACACTCTGCTTTTACAGTATACTGATTTGCGTCAAAATAGAGGTTTTGTATCTGGAGAATATCTCCTTTTTTGATCTTTGTCGGGTCTGATTCTGCAATCGTTTTAACCGTTTCCACTTTTGGTGCAGGTGTAACTGCGGGTATTTCTTTAGTGGTGGCAGGTTTGGGTGGAGTTGCTTTGCCAGGAGGAGTAGTGCGCTTCACTTCTGGTTTCGCTGCGACATCTTCCTTTTTTTCATCACAGGAAGTTTGCTTGATCGCAGATGCATTGTCGATCAATACATTGCCATTGTAAGGAAAAAGCATCGGTGTTTTGAAATACGCTTCTATGATAATAAAGGAATAGTTGCCTTTTTTGGGTTTTAGCGGGATCAAGTAACCCATCCAGCGTGTATTGACGACATAAGGCGTAGTATACAGCAGTTCCTTTCTGTCGCAAAAACCATTTCCACCCCAGATCCGCACTTGAACGGCTGATGCAAAACTCAGAACCTTACTCCCGCTATTGCTTGTTTGGCTGTTATATTCATCCGAACGGCTCAAATCAAGGTTCCATTCATAACAATTACCGGCAACAATGGGCTGACTGAGCCGTTGCGACACGCTCTCGTAGGTTTCATTGTCCCGAACCACTAAGCCCAGGTAGGAAATACCATTGCTCGGTGGTTTGATAACATCAAAAAAACCAGGCTGAATATCGGGAGATGATTCTGTTTGCGGACCACAATCATACCAACCGGCAGGAGCGGTCCCCCCCTTGGAACCGGCCCTGGGGATGTCTTCAAAAGAGGGATTTGTGAGGTTAATAGTTACCAATTTGGGTTTGGGCTGCGTTTGACCAAAACTGGTAGTTATTCCAGCAAAAAAGAATATTAAAAATGCAGCAGAAAAGCGTTGTGTGGACATAGTTGTAACTTAAAAATAAAATGTCTCAAAGCACGAGCAATACTTGTGCCATGTTTAACCAATTTCTAGTATAGCCCCAAAAACGTACAAAGAGCGGCTTTTTGTATATCTGAATTGACAAATTAACCCATAATTATCATAAACGTTCATTATTCTGTAAGAAAAAAGGCATCTTTATATGGAATTCCCAACAATTGGACGCGTTGGTGACGGTACATAAAAAAGGCAGGTACGGCATGCCCTCCCGAAAGCGCGAGGAGTTGTTGCAGCGGTAAAGGCGAGTCGCCTGCCGCAAAAGGAATGACATTGTTGGCAGCATCACCAATCCCCAGGCCTGATTCACTCCAATACGGTTTGACACTTTCCACCAATAATGGGAAATGGTCGCTCCATGGATTGTCGATCAAACGCGCAGCGATCATGTTTTCAGCTGCTGGCCAATCCGGCAATCCGGGCGACATTTCAGGCACTATGGAATGGGTGTTTCCCTGGCTTCGAATCACCGCTCTCTGCGGGGTACAAGCGGGAAAAAATACCAGTTCCGCATCGAGCACCTTGCCGGGGATAATCGGCGATTCGATCGGCATTTTTTTATAGGCAAAATATAGAACCAGGGCAAACCGCCCGCTATGGCATCCGTATAACCAATTGCGCTGGGTGGTAATATCGTCGATTTGTTCCGTTTGACATCCAATCGCGAGCCATTGATCGCTGATACTTTCTGCTGCGGGATCGGCCAAAACATCCTTTGGGCCCGGTCCAATACCCAGTTGCATCCTCAATTCCGCCTGCATACCCTTTGGCAACTGGGCCATCCTTTCAAATCCCCTGACCGTCATCCACATTCGGGCTATGATCGCCAATGCTTCTTCCTGCCATTGCTGATCACTGCGAAAATCCAGGTCACGCAGGCTGCGGATGGCCGCCGCCATACCCGTCGCCTGGGCATCCACCATCCGCACTGCAGCATCTTCCCAGAAACTGCGGGACTTCTCCGGAAGGGTCATCAAGCCGCTTCGAATAAGGTCGCAGAGCCAAATTTCCAATTCAGCAAGCCCGTTCTGCACCTTTGCCAGTTTGGCCCCCTGGCGCTTAATTTTATCCTGTGCTTTTTTTTCGGCGGCTTTATCCATGCAAACACTTGTTTTAAGTACCCACAAAGATATACTTTTGCACCCGTTGACTATGAAAGACTTATTTTCGATTCTCGTTCGCGCGGCATTTACCTTCGTCGCTTTTTCTATTATTCAGTACACTATTCCGTGGTATTTTCTTGCGGTGGGAGGTGTTGCTGCAGGCTTTTTCATGCTGAAAATTGGTGAAGACCGGGCCTCTGGGATCGGCATCCTGGCGGGTAGTATCCTATTTGGCATTTTTGCTTTTGTTATGGCGCAGTATTATCCTGTTGCCGGATAATGGTTGCCATCCTTTGGGCGGTAGCAGGAGGATTAACGGCAGGCTACCTGTTGTTGGTGGGCCAATACTGGCATCATTGGTGCAGGCTGCCATTTATCCAACAAAAAATTGATTTCCAACCGAATACCGCCATTTCTGTGATTATTGCGGCACGCAATGAAGCAGCGCATATTGCCGCTTGTCTGACATCTGTAACCGCTTGTGAATATCCGGCGCATTTGCTGGAAATCATTGTGGTGGATGATGGATCAAGCGACGCGACGGGTGCAGTCGTGAATGATTTTATGGCATATTTATCGAAGCCCATTGCTATCCGGTTGATACAGCCGCAGGAAGGTTCCGGCAAAAAAAATGCCATTCACACTGGCATACGACACGCTGCACACCCTTACATTGCCTGTACCGATGCCGATTGTGAAGTGCCGGCTCAATGGTTGTTGTTGTTGGCACAGGTTTTTGAAATCCAGCAGCCGAAATTGATTGCAGGGCCTGTGGTTTTTCACCGGGAAAAAAAATTAGTAGACTGGTTTCAAACGCTTGATTTATTGGGTTTGATGGGCGTTACCGGTGCGGGTATTCAGTCACGAAGTCAGCATCTGGCCAATGGAGCCAACATAGCATATCCCAAGGCGGTATTTGAAGCAGTCGGCGGATTTGAAGGCAATACGCATATTGCTTCCGGCGACGATTTGTTTTTGGTGCAAAAAATAGCCCATAAATGGCCGGGAAGTATTGTTTTTCTGAAAAATCCGGCAGCGACCATTCGAACCTTACCCATGCCCGATTGGCGATCGCTGATCAGTCAGCGGATACGCTGGGGCAGCAAAAATGCGGCATTGCCCGAATGGCCGGTGCGCCTTTCCCTGGCATTGGTGTTTTTACACAGTTGGGCAGTGCTTGTATCGGGGATTGGCATATTCTGGCAACCTGCTTATTTCCCGATGTTTTGCGTGTTATTAGCTGGAAAAATGGTGCCCGATTATTTTTTTCTGCGAAAAATGAGCCTTTTTTTGAATAAACAGACAGCGATGAAATGGTTTTTACCGGGGTCGGTATTGCACATATTGTATATTGCCGGGATTGGGTTGGCGAGTTTGGTGGTGAAGCGATACCGGTGGAAGGAGCGGATTGTTGAAAACAATTGAACTAAACAAACTTTTTCCTCAAGACCACCTCCCGCACAATCTTCTCCGCATGCACCCTTGAATTTTCAATAAACCATACATGCGTATCCATACCTCCGCACACCACACCGGCCAGGTACAAGCCAGGCACATTGGTTTCTTGTGTTTCGGGGTTGTAATCGGGATAAAAGCGGTCGTTATCGCTCAGTTGTACCCCGGCGTTTTTCAAAAATGGCAAATCAGGCTGGTAGCCAGTGGCAGCAATCACAAAATCATTGGGAATGGTAACCCTGCCTTCGGGTGTATTGATATCCACTTCGTGGGGCCGAATGGCGGTAAGTTCCGATTGAAAAAATGCCTTAATCGATCCCTCTGCGATCCGGTTGACGATATCAGGCCGGGCCCAGTATTTCACCCTTTCGCCGATGTTCTCTGTGCGTACCACCATCGTTACTGCTGCACCCTTTCTCCAGGTTTCGAGTGCGGCATCGACCGCCGAATTGTTGGCGCCCACCACCACCACTTTCTGCCGGTAATAAGCGTGTGGCTCCTGGTAATAATGAGTCACTTTGGGCAGGTTTTCGCCCGGAATTCCTAA
Organism: Saprospiraceae bacterium; assembly: GCA_044350415.1. Classification (GTDB taxonomy): domain Bacteria; phylum Bacteroidota; class Bacteroidia; order Chitinophagales; family Saprospiraceae; genus M3007. The sequence goes on from JBILHQ010000012.1 coordinate 29,954, forward strand.
TTGGACAGCAATATCATAGAAACCAGAAGCGATCACCACCGCTTGGGCATGGTAAGTAGCTTTGTTGGTAATAATTTGGAAACCATTGGTTTGCCGGTTCAATGACAGCACTTCTTCGTACAAGTGAATGGCCAATTGGCCCGATTCGGCCACACGGCGGTAATATTCCAATGCTTCTGACCGCGTCGGCTTGGCATTGATGGAAACGAAGGGGACACCACCGATTTCGAGGCGTTCGGAGGTAGAGAAAAAAGTCATGTTTGCTGGATAGCAGTACAGCGAATTGACTAATGTGCCTCTTTCCATAATCAGGTAATTCAGGTTCGCTTTCCGGGCTTCGAGTCCGCAGGCAAGTCCGATAGGACCGCCGCCGATGATGAGCAAGTCGAGTTGTTGCATGTTGGGATAACGGGAATTGGTGGAATTTGTTGAAGGAGAGGAGGATCATTATTTTCAGACATTTCGGAAAGTGTCAGAAACCTGACTTATTCAAAAAATTGGTCAGGGAATGGTAAATGTGTTCATTAAATTTGCGCTGTCAATTCCGCATGTCTGTTTTTTCATACTACATACTTGCAAGGATAAACATTTTTCTATTAACCTCCTATGGGTTTGTGGTAAATACTTACACTTCTGAAATCAAAAAGACGCGCAAGCGGTTGACGAACTGATATACAATTAACCCAAGATCCCGGCACATATCCGTTTCAGGAAGTATGCCGGGATCTTGTATTAATCGTACCTCGACTTCGCTCAGTAACACATCGAATCAATCATAAATCGTAAACCCTAATTCTGTTTTTGCACATTTTCCGTTCCTTCCACCCGCACATCGCTTGACGCTTCCGATTTCACTTCAGCGTTGTTTTTAGCGTATACATGTGCTTTGGAGGTGCCGGAAGCGGAGATACGCACACTGTTGGCGAGCCAATTGGTGGCATCGAGCGTAGCATTGCCCGACAGATTGGCAGACAAATCCCCGCCTTCGCCGGTAATATCGAGGGTGCTTTGGCCGGAAAGCAGCACTTCTAATTCCCCACGGGTATCAACATTGGCCTTGATCGCCGATTTGCCTTTGGCAGAGATCGTAATGTGCTGTTGGTCGAAACCCCGAATGGTGACATTGCCGGTATTGTCGGCCAGAACAGATTCCAGATCAGGTGTTACGATCATTATTTTAGTGCCGGAACCAATACTATTGCCATTGGTGGTCAGGGTTAGTTTTTCGCCGGAACGGATTGTTTGAACCGCGCTTTTGTCGCCACCTTCAATCCGCATACTAAAGTGATCGCCCTGGCGCAGTTCCACCTCAAAATCGCCCTCCAGCACAAATTTGCTGTAATTATGATCACTTTCGTAATTCGCATCCCCAAAAGACGGGCATGCAGAACAACGGATACCATCGGTGGTCATGATAAATACCGTTTCAGGATTCCGCGAAATGTAGTTCTGGTCATTATCATCGGCATAATGCTCCAGGTCAGCAGCAGCGTAATTGTAAATATCTTTACCAAACACGAAGGATTTGCCTACCGGAACGCCAATATTAATGGTGACCATACGGCCATACCACTTTTTCCCTTGTGTAATAATCAGGTTGTTCGGTACTTTGAGGGTATTGCCTTCGAGGTACGTCACAAATTCCGTTTCGTTGGCATGCTCTGTTGCTTCCATTGAATTGGCACCACGCGCCCGGATTTCCTGCTGGCATTCAAACCTGCCGGAAGTGCTGGGGTGAACCCGAATCCGAACGAAATCCCGCAGTTCAATACGGTCGTCGCCGATATAAATATCTGCATCATCCCACGGCCATTCCCAATCGGGGCGGTCATGTTCCGTGTATTTTTCCCAGTCTACCCGAAGGGTATCAGAGGTGATCCTGCTTAAATCCACCGTTTTAGTGACCGTAGAACCTGCGCTGAACTTGCGGGCACCGGCCACAGCAATACCAAACATCGACAACAGGCTCAATACCCAGAAAACACTGAGTCCGCCACGCAACCAGCCTGGTGTGCGCACTTTAAAGATGGTGCGGGCCATCCATAAGCACAAGGACACCACGGGTAATCCAAGGACGATAAACAGACACAGTACACCAAAATAGGTGACACCTGTTGATAACGGACTAAAATAAGAAAGAATAGGTTGAGCAGTAATAAAAGCGATAATACCCGCTACCCAGGCCGATCCCAGTCCTAATACCAAAGACGCGACCACCAGTACTAAAAAGCCCAGGGCAATTTTTCCGAGCACCGTCAAACAACCACCTGCGGTTTGGCCGGCGTTGAACCTGCTACCCGCAGTTTCAGATACTCTTTTAGACAACCGGTCATATCCTTTTTCAAATTCCTTGGCAATACTATCCACATTGACCGGCTCCCCTTTCATCGACAACCGTTCGCTGGCACTGCGTGCTGGCGGAACGATAATCCACATCAACAAATAAACAGGCACCCAAAAACCGGCAGAAACCAATGCCAACAACACAAATATTAACCGCATCCACAACGGATCATGTAAACCAAAATAGGTCGAAAGGCCCGAACAAACACCGCCAATAACCGCATCATTTTCATCGCGGAACATCTTTTTTCCGGTTTTGATGGCATTCCCGAATATAGCACCGCTGCTTTTTTCATTTTTGGGAGCAGCAGCACTGGCATCATCGCCGCCAAAATCTTCCGGCTTTCCCATGATCTGTACTGCAGATTCCACATGTGGCATCATCACAATCGTGTGATTGCCCATATATTGCGTGATGAGTTCTCCCAACCGCATTTCCACGTCACGCATTATTTCGTCACGACCGTCACTTTCAGAAAAACGGCGTTTTATACTGTCTAAATAAGACTGTAAATATTCATGGGCGTCGTCGTCGATCGTAAGTGCATAGCCGCCCAAATTGATATTTAGTATTTTATTCATCTTGTTGTGATTTAAAGTAAGAGTCTTTCGGTTGTATTCAGGGTAACAGGTGTCGTATTAGTTTGCGTCAAAGCGCAGCAACAAATCAGTTATTCATCAAAAAAAGTGGACGTGGCTTCGGGGGGCGGAATTTCTTCCTGAATTACTTCTCCTGCACCATTTTCATTTTGAAGCGTGAGTTGTACCGATTGTACCAACTGTTCCCAGCTCATGGTCAGGTCTTTCAAAAATGACTGTCCAATGGCTGTCGTTTTGAAATACTTCCGAGGTGGCCCCGAATTACTTTCCCGCCAGCTGTATTCCAGCAGGCCGTCGTTTTTCAGGCGGGTAAGAAGTGGGTACAAAGTACCTTCCACCACGATCAGATCATTGCTTTTTAACCGGGCAATAATATCGTTAGGATACACCTCTTCCTCGCCGGCAATTGCCAGAATGCATAATTCCAGCACTCCTTTGCGCATTTGCGCCTTTGCATTTTCTAAATCCATAGCTTCATTTTTAGTGGTGAGTGGTTGCTGGGTTACTAGTTTCTGGTGCAGCTTTGAGGCAGTAACCCTCTAACTAACTGGCAGTGCAAAGATAAGGGTATTGATTGGTATTATGCAATACAAAGAACTATAATAATTTTACTACCTTACTAAGACAAGAAGTGAATTTGTCAGTAAAAATATGATTATCAAACACTTGCGAAAAAAAATAATTTTAAAAACGGTTTAAAAAACTTCAAAAAATAATTTTGTTCATCCATCTGAATCTGCCGTACCTTTGTGGTTAATGCAAATGCGGTATTTCCTGTTACTTAGTTTTTTAGGATGGATGGCTTGTCCGGTGTATACACAACCGGCTTCAGGGGCCAATCCTTTTGAAATATCGAGTCGATTGCCCAAAGAGGCGGCAGGCATCGCCAACACTGGCCCTGTCAACCCATTCAATGTGGTGGCACATCGCACACCAGGCATATCCAAAACTTTACTGGAAGAGACCGTGCAGCCCGGTACGAGCAACATGCGGTTCCTTCAATTCCCTGAGGGCAATACCGTTTCCGCTGCCTTTATTTTTGGTTTTTTAATTCTCAACCTGTTCTTTTTTACTTTTGCCGCGACAGCCAACAGAAGTGCACTCCAAAAAGCCTGGCGCAGTTTTTTGAGTTCCAATGCGCTGAATGTGGCCCAGCGGGAATCCTTTGGATTTACAGGAAGTACACCTTATTTCATGTTATATTCGAGTTTTTTGCTGAACGCTGGTGTGTTTGTATTTTTAATTACACAGGCGTTGAATACCAGCAAGAAATACAATAATTATGGGGTTTTTGCAATTTGCATGGGAACCGTCATTGTTGCTTTTTTGTTAAAACATGTATCGATTGGCTTCATGAAGTGGCTTTTCCCATCAATGGGCAATGAATTGAGCCGGTATAATTTTCTGATTATCATTTTTTGTTGTGTGCTAGGGTTCTTTTTGATTCCTTTTGACTTTTTGATCGCATTTGCCGGCAACAAGAGTTGGCAAACATTTGTTACGCTATGGCTGTTGGGTCTGACGATGATTTTCATTGCTTATGGGGCTTTCCGGGCATTTTCTTTTGGAACAAAATATTTGGCAGGTTATCCATTGCATTTTTTGCTGTACCTTTGCGCTGCTGAAATTGCTCCGGTAGTCTTGTTAACCAAATTATTGACATAAACTAAGGCTGTCTGAGTTCTTCAGTTCAACCTGACAAATTTCACAAAACTTTTATCCCGAATGTCTGCTACTGCTGCACAAATTCAGGAATCGTCTCAATTTCCGCGCGTTCACAACATTCTGATCTCACAGGCTGAGCCCCCTCAACGCGCCCAGTATGATGAATTGGAGCAGAAATTTGGTGTTCGAATCAATTTCGTTCCTTTCGTTTCTTTGGAAGGACTTACTGAAAAAGAGTATCGGAAAAACCGCGTTTATCCGAACGATTACACTGCTATCGTATTTCCAAGTCGCCATGCCATCGACCACTTTTTTCGGCTTTGTGGTGAGATGCGACTCAAGATGTCTGATGAAACCAAGTATTTCTGTGCGACGGAATCTATTGCTAATTATCTGCAGAAATACATTAATTTCCGTAAAAGGAAGGTATTCAACGGTACACGCTCTATCACTGAACTTCGTTCTTATGTATTAAAAAACAAAGACGAAAAATTCTATCTCCCTTGCAGTGATCAGGGAAACCCGGAAATTACTAAATTTTTCAATGATCTCAATGTCCCCATTCAGGAGGCCGTAATGTACCGCAATGTCAACAATAACCTCATTGAGCTTGCTGACGTTAAATATGATATTATTGCGTTTTTTACGGCATTGGAAATAAAATCTATTTTCGAGCAATTCCCCAATTTTAAACAGGAAGACCGCCGCATTTGTGTGTTCGGTACTGCTGCATTAAAAGCGGTGGATGAAAGAGGAATGACTGTAAATATCCAGGCCGGCACACCAGAGGCACCTTCAATTGCTGTCGCTTTGGAAAATTATCTCCGCAAGTCCAACCCGCAATGAATTTCTCCACTATTCTGATTACCGGCGGTGCCGGTTTTATCGGGTCGCATGTGGTGCGCAGGTTCGTACGGCGTTATCCTGATACACAGATTGTAAATTTAGATGCCCTAACTTATGCCGGCAACCTGGAGAATCTCCGGGATGTAGACCAGGCACCTAATTACGTTTTTGAAAAGGGAAATATTTGTGATGCCCCATTTTTGATATCACTTTTTAAAAAATATCAGTTTGATGCAGTGATCCACCTGGCCGCCGAGAGCCACGTGGATCGCTCCATTACTGATCCCCTCGCATTTGTACAAACGAATGTAATGGGTACCGTCACCCTGCTGAATATCGCCCGGCATGCCTGGAAAGGCAATATGGAAGGCAAAAGATATTACCATGTGAGTACCGATGAAGTATACGGGTCTCTGGGCGACGAAGGTTTTTTTACTGAAACAACGCCATACGACCCACGATCACCGTATTCTGCCTCCAAAGCATCCAGCGATCATTTTGTAAGGGCCTATTTTCATACTTATCATTTGCCTGTGGTCATTTCCAACTGCAGCAACAATTATGGTTCGCACCATTTTCCGGAAAAACTCATCCCGCTGATGATCAATAACATCCGCCAGATGAAACCGCTGCCGGTCTATGGCAACGGGCAAAATACCCGCGACTGGCTCTGGGTGGAAGATCACGCTTCGGCAATTGATACGATTCTTCACAGCGGTCGCAACGGCGAAACTTACAATATCGGAGGCAACAACGAGTGGAAAAACCTGGATCTGGTGGAAAAACTCTGCGATATTATGGATGATCTGCTGGTCAGGGAACCTGGCACTTCGCGTTCGCTCATTACCTTTGTCTCTGATCGCCCTGGTCACGACCATCGTTACGCTATTGATGCCTCCAAACTCCGAGATGAACTCGGCTGGGAACCAACCATTCGCTTCGAAGAAGGATTCCGGCGCGCAGCACAATGGTACTTAGATAACCAGGGATGGCTCGATCATATTATCTCCGGCGCATACCAGGAGTATTACGATAAACAGTATACTGATTAGTCTGTTAGTTGGTTGGTCCATAAGTCTGTTAGCCCGCAGTATGGACCCGCAAGTATGCCTGCATCTATTACGATAAAACATACTTGCGGAACACGCTACGGACTAAGCAACTAACCGACTAATCATACAACCATGGCATACACAGAATCAAATATGCTTCCGCTGGGTACCACGGCACCTGTGTTTACTTTACCAGAGCCCGGAACAGGCCGCACGGTGAGTTTAGAAGATGTCGCTGCTGGCGCCAGAGCCACAGTGGTGATGTTTTTGTGTAACCACTGTCCTTACGTGGTGTATATTAATCCGCAAATTGTAAAAATAACGGAAGATTATGCTGCAAAAGGGGTAGCATTTGTCGGTATCAGCAGTAATGATGCTAATGAATATCCCGATGATGGGCCTGACAAAATGGGACCACATGCAAAAGTGGCTGGTTATACTTTTCCCTACCTCTATGATGCTTCACAGGAGGTTGCCCGGGCCTATGATGCAGCCTGCACACCTGATTTTTATGTATTCGATGCCGATAAGCGGTTAGTGTATCGCGGGCAATTAGACGACAGCCGACCCAAACGCAATCCAGTGCCCTCTACAGGAAAAGATTTACGGGCTGCGGTGGATGCGGTGCTGGAAGGAAAGCCTGCAGCCAGCTTTCAGCGACCTTCGGGCGGATGTAATATCAAATGGAAAGATTAAGAGTACGTTTGGCATAATCTCCAATCATCTCATATACTTCTGGTGAAGTCAAGCCATGTCCAAAAGTCTCGGTAATAACGAGCCGCGATCCCGGCCATGCCTCGTGAATCTTTACACTTTCTGTCCAATTGGTCACATTGTCGTGCTTGTCGTGAATGATGAGCACATCCACATGGCCCAAGGCCTGCACTTTAGCCGGCAAATCAATATCATCGGGCGTAAGGTTAAATAATTTTTTCATCCGCAGTTCCATTGCCTGCATTACAGCATCACTAATACCCAGTGCTTTCCGCGATTTATCAATAGTATACCGGAGTGTGCTGAACGGTGCCATAAGGATGACTTTCCGTGGATGCAAGCCGTCACCAATAGTGCCCAACGCCCAGCCGACGGAGGAAGCTCCTACGGAATGGCCAACGACCAGCTCAACTGGTGCGTATTTTTGCAATAAAAACCGGATAATCCCAGCGTATTCTATCATGGTAAAACGTCCGCCATCCGACCGGCCATGCCCCGGGGCATCCACCGCAATCACTTGGTATCCGGCTTTAAGGAGAACGGGGACCGTTTTCCGCCAGCGGCCCGACTGGCTTTCCCACCCATGCGCCAGTAAAGCAATTGGTCCTCGAAATCCCCAATGGTATACTGCGTATTGGCGGCCATCAACTTCCGCTTCAATCAAATCGGCAGTGGCCAAAAAGTTGCGTTCAGCCGGTTTGACCTTTTTCTTTTTGGGATGGCAAAACAAGTAAAAGACAATACGACCCACCAATCCCGGCACAATTTTCACCAAAAAATTCATCGCATTAACGATAAGTAAAGCAGGATTAAATTCCTTTTTTTTCTTTGTCATATTTATATCAACTGGAGATGATTAAATGGACTTGTTACAATGAGCGCATCCAAGTCAAATAGATATTTCCTGCTGGGTTGCAGTTGCATGAAATTCAGTAACGATACGTTCTATGTAGTCTTCAATATACTGCTGATCGCCACTCAATTTATAAAACAACACAGCACCCTCGTATTCCATAATAATCCGTTTCGCCTTCACCTTTGCCACTTCGGGGGCGACAAAGTGTTGAAACAATCCCGTTAAGGTGTTAGTCCATTCATTCATGGCCCGCAGCAGCAACCCATTAAATAAGTCATCCCTGCCTGTTTCCAAGGCAATATTGGCAAAAAAACAGCCCTGCCGGTGTAAAATGGCAAGCCTTCGGGTGCGGCGCAGCAATTTTTCAAATCGTTGCTCCACAGGCAGCTCCACTTCATCCGCAACAGAAAGAACATAATTGCGAAACTCATTCATCGCGAATTCCATTACCGCTTCCATCAATTGCTGCTTCGTGGCATAGTGGTGATACAATCCCGCCTTTTGCAGACCCGTCGCTTTAGCGAGGTCCTGCATGGATGTATTGTGATAACCCTGCTTATGGAACACCTCCCAGCATCGGAGCAAAAAATCGTATTTTTCTATTTTTTGAACTGGCATAATCAATTTTACCTACCGAACGGTCAGCAAAGGTACAGGAATTTTTCATTTTACCAACCGACTTGGGACTAACTGACCGGAGACTAACCGACTAAAAAACCAACAACGTTGTTCCGATCCAGAAAACAATAAAATAAATAAGTGCCAGCCAGGTTTCTCGTTTATCCATCTTTTTCATTTGCTCTTTGTTTTTCTTTTGGGCAAAAATATTTGCGGAAATAACAACATGGAGCATTACAAGAGAAATAAGAATGTAGACGAGGAGGTAAATTTTGTCCATCAATACCATATAGCCGGTATCAGGAAGTGCGTCACTGTAGGCTTGTTGCAGAAAAACAGCGGTTAGCAAACCGCCAATCGGCAGGGAAGAACGTGTATCAATATGCTTGGGATGCATGGTAAGCGCGCTCAGGCTCATGAACAATACGACCATGAGTGGCAGCATCATTTTCAGGAGGAAAAAACTGAAGGGCCGACCGAGGGTGAGCGTATAGGTAAGGTTGCTGTACGTATGGGCATTTTCCTCCGGGTTGCCGAAGTTGGTACCGTAATCGTGAAAAGCTTGCGTTAATCGGCAATCTTTTTGCTCCCAACCTACCAAATGCAGCGTAGGACGCACACTCGCTGCCACAGTGGAAGTATCCGGAAGATAGACTAACGAGTCTGCATCTGCATCCGGGTTTTCAATTTGAATATCCAGCGCATGCTCGTCTAAAGGATAGCGATTGAGTGAAAAGGAATGCAAAAAACGACCTTCAATCCGGAAAATACGGTAATTCGTACCGTCTTTCAAGTGTACAGGAGTAGTGTCATTATCAAAATGCGTGTTGGTAACACTCCATTTTTCGATAGCATTTACAAATTCAACATTCGTAGGATCGAAATCCCCTTTCCATTTAAACCAGATGTAAAAATCGGCGTAAAAGGAATGGGCGTCCATATTCAGATCATACAGATTATTGAGAAATACGCCTGTTCGGACTACATGCGGCTTTTGCGCCTGGAGGAGGGTGGCAAAAAATAGCGCAGCAAAAAATAAACCAGCGCTTTTTATCCAATGAAGTGATGCTGTGGTCATTTTATTTTTTCATTAACCAATGCGATTATTTCTTGTTCCTCCACATCCGCCTTTAAGGCCATCGAAGTGGCTTCAGCAACTATTTTTTGGGCGTATTCTTTATCGTCAAGTCCCGTAACGTTGATTTTTACATTTAAAAAGGCTCCATGTACCGCCGCGCGTACACACAATGCGCCCACGCCTGCATCCGTAACGGAATTGGGATTACCGGTTTCGACCATCTGCCGGATAAGCGCAAACGCAGAGAGGGATAAGTGCATCACTTTTGCTGGTATTTCAATAGCCAGCCGGGTGGCGGCCTGAATAGCGGCTTTTCTGGCTGTTTTTTCTTCCGGAGTTGTATTAGGCAAACCAAAAGCCGACATGATCGCATTGAAAGCATCCGTATCTTCATCTACTGCGCGCAGCAGGGCATCTTTCAGGCGTTGTCCTTCTTCGGCAGCGGTGCTGAATTTTTCCCATTGCGCATCCCAGCCGCGTTTATGGCTGCTGAGATTGGCGACCATTGTTGCCAAAGATGCCCCCAAAGCGCCCACATAAGCACTGATCGAGCCACCGCCCGGCGCAGGGCTTTCAGAAGCTGTTTCATCAGCAAATGCCCGCAAATCTTTGGCGATGAGTCTCTTTTTAGCCAGGCCCTCTTTAGCGTCAATATTATATTCAATAATTTTCTGACTGGGATCAAATGCTGAAATCTCGTCTAATCCCATGCTTTTTACAGCAATTTTGATAATTTCCGCTTCACTGACACCCGAACTCCGCTGTTGCTTGTGCAAGAAATACCGGCCTGCATCGAGCATTACTTTCAAAGGTATCAAACCCACCAGTTCAGAACCCGTCACGCGCATACCCCGTCGATCAGCGCTTTTACAACACGCCTCGAATGCCTCGTGAAGCGATGTCGCATTGGTATCTGTGATGTTCATAGAAATCTGGGCAATGCCATATTCCTCGATAAACCAGCCAATGGCTTTGACGCCTTTCAGCAGACCAGGTTCGCGTACGGGTTCGCCGCTGGCGTCTTTCATAGGTTTGCCGGTCGAAGGATCGTTGAGTACCCGCCCTTTTTCCCGAATATCAAAGGCAACAGAATTGGCCCTGCGCACAGAAGTTGTATTCAGGTTGACGTTGTAGGCAATCAGGAAATCGCGTGCACCGATCACCGTCGCGCCACTTTTAGCATTGAATTTCGCCGGACCAAAATCGGGTTTCCATTCCGGCTGAAGGATTTTCTCCGGAAAACCTTCATATTCACCAGCGCGGATATCTGCGAGGTTTTTGCGCTCGGGCCGGGTTGCTGCCGCTTCGTAAAGATAGATGGACAGATCGAGTTCCTGTCCTACCCGTTCGCCCAGGCGGCGGGCCCATTCCGCGGTTTCTTCCATGGAAATACCCGCCACAGGAATCAGAGGGCAGACATCAGTAGCGCCCATCCGCGGATGTTCGCCCTGGTGGTGGCGCATATCGATCACTTCACCCGCTTTCTTGATCGCCTGAAATGCAGCTTCGATGACAGCGCCAGGTTCGCCAACAAAAGTAACCACCGTGCGGTTAGTGGCTTTACCCGGGTCAACATCTAAAAGACTTACGCCATTTACGGCTTCAATGGCGTCGGTAATTTGTTTAATGATGGCCATATCGCGGCCTTCCGAAAAATTCGGAACACATTCGATGAGTTGTTGCATGGTGCGAAGGTAAGAGAAGTAGGAAGTATGAAGTATGAGGTATGAGGTATTTTGGTTTTTTGGGTCCATTCACTACCCGTTACCATCCATTCACAAACCCTTTACGATTTTAACATATTTTATCAAAGTCCTAACATCTTTTAATGGCGGGGAACATTCAGCGGGGCGCATATTGCAGCATAATTCACCAACAAAATAGAAAGTCATGTTCCGCATTAAAAGTTTAATCGCCATCCTTGCTGTCGCTTTACTGACGCTCACCAACTGCCACACTGCCAAATATTATGTAGAATCAGGCGACTACGATGGAGCCATTGATTACTGCGTTGACCACTTAAAAGGACACAATAAGAAAAAAAATGATCTGGTAAAAGGACTGGAACTGGCCTTCCAGAAAGCGACTGAACGCGATATGCGTGCTGCCGACGCACTGATTGCCGAAGGCCGCTCAGACAACTGGGCACGGGTGTATCAAATCCACCAACAGATTCATACCCGCCAGGATAAAGTAAACCCGTTGATTCCTCTAAAAAGCAAAGACGGCTATGAGGCAAAATTTCTGTTTGTCAATATTGAAAAATTAGAGCAAGAGAGTCGGACGAATGCAGCAGAGCACTTGTACCAGAAGGCCGTAACTGCACTCGAACAGGGTCGCCGTGGCGACAAAGACGCCGCCCGTGATGCCTATAATATCCTGGAGGATCTGGAAAATAAATATTTTCGGGACTATAAGAATAAAGAAGCCATGCAACAGGAAGCCAGTATAATCGGTGTGGTGCATGTACTTTTTGAAGTAAAAAATGAAACCAACCGCTTGTTACCCCGCGATTTTAACCAACGGGTGTTAGCCATCAGCAAACGCGATCTGGACAGCAAATGGCGTTCTTATGATTTCGAGCCGGCTACAGGTGTAAAATACGATTACAAAGCCATATTCCGTCTGAACAACGTGGACATTTCTCCAGAGCGTATCCGTGAACGGTCTTATACTGACGAACGCGAAATTCAGGATGGTTGGGAATATGTGTATGATACCCGTGGAAACGTGAAGAAAGACTCTTCTGGTAATGATATCAAACGCCCCCGCAATGTGTTGGTACGGGCCAATGTCCTGGAAGTATTCCAGACGAAAGCGGCACGGATTACTGGTCAGGTAGATATTTTTGATACCGGAAAAAAGGCGTTGCTCGATTATAATCCGCTGGCTACGGAAGTATTATTTGAGCACTATGCCTCCACCTTTGCCGGCGATGCCCGCGCATTGAGCGATAAAAGCCGCTGCCGCATAGGCAACCGCCCTGCGCCGTTCCCTGCCGACGAAGATATGTTAGTGCAGGCGGCAGACCGGTTAGTACCCGGCATTTCAAATGGACTGAGCAGCAGTAGTGTATTGAGATAAGAAGATCCAAATATGCCGGGAACGGGTTTGGGGGTTTCTGGTCGATTGATAAGTATTCATCAAATGGACCCATGAGTTTAAACTACACCAATCGACCAGAAACTCAGTAACCAGAAACCTCTAACTTTAGTAACCAGAAACCTTTAAACCAAGAAACCCTATCTTTGCAGGATGTTACTGAAATGGTTATTTACCTTGTTGGCCATACTTTGGCTCTATGAAGCAATTACGCGTATTTCGCACGAAAGGCGAAATACGCGTAATAACAATCGTGACCGTGGTCCCTTAGATGATCGTGATTATACTGATTACGAAGAATTGGACAGCCGTCGTAAACACGATAAAACAAAAGACCATTAGGAACATGTTTCGGTGGGAATGACCGGATTGCCTCCTGCCGCAACAGGTCTAATCGTCATCGCCGTCATCGTCTGTGTTAAAATCGGCCATCGCTGCTTTAGCGGCAGCCTGTTTGGACGGACTTCCGCCAGAGATGACCTTTTCTTTTATTTTTTGCTCCAGTTCAAGTGCCATTTCCGGGTTGTCCATCAGAAACTGTTTAGCGGCATCGCGACCCTGGGCAATTTTTGCGCCATTGTAACTATACCATGCACCGCTTTTCTGAATCAGGTCGAATTGTGCACCGAGGTCTACTATTTCGCCTGTTTTATTAATACCCTGCCCGAAAATAATTTCGAACTCCGCTACGCGGAATGGCGGTGATAATTTATTTTTCACCACCTTTACTTTTACCAGATTACCGATCATATTTCCCTCTTTATCTTTCAGTGCCGCGCCACTCTTCCGAATGTCTAAGCGAACAGACGCATAGAACTTGAGCGCATTACCGCCGGTAGTGGTTTCCGGGTTACCGAACATCACACCAATTTTCTCCCGCAGCTGGTTGATAAAGATACAGCAACAGCCCGTACGGCCAATGGCTGAAGTAAGTTTACGCATTGCCTGGCTCATCAAACGGGCCTGAAGTCCCATTTTAGAATCACCCATTTCACCTTCAATCTCTGCCCGGGGCACCAATGCCGCCACAGAGTCTACCACAAGAATATCGACAGCACCGGAACGAATCAAGTTTTCAGCAATTTCAAGTGCCTGCTCACCATTGTCCGGCTGACTGATCAGCAAATCATTGACATTAACGCCCAATGCTTCGGCATAAAACCGATCAAAAGCGTGTTCTGCATCGATAATGGCAGCAATGCCACCTCTTTTCTGACATTCTGCTACCGCATGGATAGCAAGGGTCGTTTTACCAGAAGATTCCGGCCCATAAATTTCGATAATACGGCCTTTAGGTAATCCGAAACAACCGAGTGCAATATCTAATCCGAGTGATCCGGTAGGAATCACCTCCACTTCGACAGCCTGCTTGTCGCCAAGGCGCATAATAGTGCCTTTGCCGTAGGTTTTGTCCAGCCGCTCAATCGTGGCTTCTAATGTCTTGAGTTTGGCGTCTTTTTCGTTAGCCATGGTAGTGAAATTTTATGAAATTATGGTTAATTTGTGGCAAATGCCGTTGCAAAAGTAAACAAATAATTTTACAAAAAAACATTTTGTTTATTTTTTTGAAAAAAATTAAAAAAATGTTTCCTGGGCCACCCTGAATGTATTGGCATGGGCCTCTACAATATCGGCAATACGGGGTGAATAACCGCCTCCCATTGTCACTACGACTGGCAGGCAGTTAGTGTGGCACCAACCGAGTACCATCTGGTCGCGTTCCCGAGAGCCCTGCCGGGAGATAGATAATCGGCCGAGTTTATCGGTCTCCAGGATATCCACACCACTTTGATAAAAGACAAAATCGGGCTGAAAAGTCTCGCCAATTTTATGCAAGTGTTCCTGTAAAAGGTGGAGATAAGGCTGGTCGGTCATTCCGTCGGGCAGCTCCAAATCAAGGTCGGATAATTCTTTTCGCAGGGGGTAGTTGCGGGCACCGTGCATGGAAAAGGTAAATACCCGGGATTCACCGGCAAAAATCGCTGCTGTACCATTGCCTTGGTGCACATCAAGGTCAATGATCAGGATACGCCGGTTGGGCTCCCTGGCCAAAAGCCAGTTCGCAGCTACCGCCTGGTCATTCAGGCAGCAAAACCCTTCTCCCCGATCAGCAAAAGCGTGGTGCGTACCGCCCGCAATATTCATGGCCACGCCGTATTCCGTTGCAAAATCCACGCAGCGCACTGTACCAGCAGAGATGTGTCTGCCTCGTTCAATAAATTTTTCGGTAATCGGAAAACCAATCGCGCGTTCTTCGCTTTTCGAAAGGGTAACATGGATGAGTTTTTCCCAATATGCTTTGTCATGGGTCAATAGGGCCGTCGCCTCGTCCAGCAGGTCGGGATGAAAAAAATGCTCTGGGGTTACCGTACCTTCATAGAGCAGTTGTTCACCCAGTAACTCATACTTAAGCATCGGAAAACGATGGCCATCAGGAAGTTCATACCGGTAGATCGGAGCGTAGGCGATTTTGAGCATATTTACATTTTTTGGAGACTGGCCACCACTTTTTCAGCCAGCCCAAAATTCGTAGTCGACGACAAATGCACCCTTTTCATTTCATCGCCGCGTTGGCAGGCCGCATATACGTGAAAATTCCCCCCATCATCCTTATAGCAATAAACGCCTAATGGTAACTGGCAGCCGCCTTCCATCAATTGTAACGCCCGGCGCTCTACATTGGTGGCCGATGATATTTCCGGGTGATGGATTTGTTTAAAAATCCGGCGGGTGGCAAGGTCATCCCGATTGGTCTGCCAGGCCAGTACACCCTGGGCTGGTGCCGGAACGAATTCACTGGGATGCAATTGTACACTGACAAATTCGTCCAGCGGCAGTTCCAGTCGGCCCACCCCGGCTGCTGCCAGGAAAATAGCATCAAAATCGCCGGTCCGAAGTTTTTCGAGCCGGGTTGGCACATTGCCCCGAATATCTTTCAATACCACATCAGGCCGGTAATCGGCCAATTGCGCTTTCCTGCGGGCCGCTGAAGTGCCCACAATTGCACCTTCTTTAAGTTGAAATATTTTTCCTGCCTCCGCTACCGCTTTCCTGACAATCAGCAAATCCGACGGATTGTCGCGGTAGGAAACTGCCGTAATGGCCAGTCCTTCGGGTTGTTCGGTAGGCAGATCTTTCATGGAATGGACGGCCACATCAATTTCGCCACGCAACAGCGCGTCTTCGATTTCTTTGGTAAAAAAGCCTTTTCCTTCCATTTTATCAAAGCCCAGGTGCTGGATCATATCGCCCCGGGTTTTGATGATCACCAGCTCGCTCTCCACCCCAACTCGCTTCAACTCTGCCTGGGTGAACACTGCCTGCCATAAAGCCAATTTACTACCTCTTGTTCCTATTTTTATCATGATTAATTGTTTATTTAGTCAGTTAGTCCCAGGTCCCTAGCGTGTGCCGCAGGCATTTCGATTTTTTTGAGTGGCCGCCCTGCTCGGGTTCCAATCTACGGACTCGGGACTAACGGACCTGGGACTAACTGACTCACCATATACACATCTTCGAATGAATTATACAGTGGTACTGGTGCAAAACGGATTACATTAGGTTCGCGCCAGTCGGCAATGACACCATTACTACTCAGGTGGTCAAATATGGATCTGCCATCGTGAAGCATCAGGAGCGACAATTGGCAACCGCGTTGTTGTGGGTCGCTAGGGGTAATAATTTTAAATAGTTTGCCTTCCGGGTCTGCTTTTTTCAGGAGGAATTCGAGGTAAGCCGTTAAGTGTACACTTTTTTCGCGCAAACGGTCAATTCCTGCTTCTTCAAAAATGGCTAAGCTGGCCAAATGTGCAGCGGATGCAAAAATCTGAGCATTACTCAGTTGCCAACCATCGGCACCATACATCGGCTTGAACCCTTTGCGCATCTGGAAGCGCTCCTCTTCGTCGTGGCCCCACCATCCTGCAAAACGCGGCAAAGATGGATCGGCGGCATGACGTTCATGAACAAAAACACCTCCCGGGCCTCCCGGACCTGAATTGAGGTATTTATAACTGCACCAAACCGCAAAATCAGCACCCCAGTCGTGCAGGCGCACCGGCACATTTCCGGCAGCATGTGCCAGATCAAAACCTGCATAAGCACCTACCCGATGTGCGGCATCGGCAATAGATTCGAGATCGTAATATTGTCCAGTGTAATAATTTACACCACCAAACATAACGACTGCCACTGTATCGCCATATCGTTCAATTGTTGCAATAATATCTTCATTTCTGAGCGTTTCTTCTCCTTCCCGGGGGGCAATTTCAACAATCGCGTCGAGTGGATCGAAGCCGTGAAAACGGGCCTGTGTTTCCATTGCATACTGATCGCTGGGAAATGCGCCTGCTTCCATGACAATCCGGAACCGCTGCGGAGTAGGTTTGTAAAAAGACACCATCATCAGGTGCAAATTCACCGTTAAGGTATTCATCACGACCACCTCTTCCGGGAGAGCACCCACAACCCTTGCACCTTGCGCTTTCAGGAACTTATGGTAATACATCCAGGGTTTGTCGCCGCGGAAATGCCCTTCCACGCCATATTCGGCCCAGTGATCAAGTTCGGCTAATAATGCACCACGCGTTGATTTGGGTTGTAAACCCAGGGAATTACCACAT
The DNA here is from genome assembly GCA_044350415.1 of Saprospiraceae bacterium. GTDB lineage: Bacteria > Bacteroidota > Bacteroidia > Chitinophagales > Saprospiraceae > M3007. The sequence continues at coordinate 47,450 of JBILHQ010000012.1, forward strand.
AGATATACCGCATTTTGGCCATTATGCTGAGGAAAAAAGAACCGGTCGCGGAACAGGCGGAGCGGATCGGCGGCATCGGCAGCCTGTGCAAAGGCAAGAGTATCATTGAAATCCACCATCTTACTTTTTACTGGCATCGTAAAGAAAATCTTTTTCCTCCTGCGTGAGTTGGTCGAAGCCCTGTTGTTTTATTTTATCTAAAATGACATCTAATTTTTCCTGGTGTGTCCGGGCATCGCCAGTGGGAGGCGGACCGGGGCGTTGTTGTGCCATCCGGTTGTGGGTGACTTTCATTTTAGGCTTGGGCCGTGCATTGGTGCCTATTTTACGGGCACTGTAAAATAGCGATTGAATGCGGTTCAATAAACGATTGACTGGCTCAGACCAGTCTTTGCGATCACGAAGGGCGTAAACAAACATCAGTCCGAAAACAAAACCGCCCAAGTGTGCAGCATGGCCGCCAGCATTGGGCATGCCGGATACTCCAACCAGATCGAGCAACACCATGATCAGCACAATATACTTCAACTTCACCTCCCCGAGAAACATCAGTCCCACGCGGTAATCGGGTGCCAGCATCAGCGATGCGCCGCCGAATGCCATTACCGCCGCCGAAGCACCTAGGGCATGACTGCCGATAGAAGCCGGCATCAGATTGGCAGAAATGAAATACAACAATCCTCCAGCCAGCCCCCCCATAAGATAGATGGGTAAAACCCTTTGATCGCCGATCAGGTCACCTGTAATCGTCCCAAAAATGGATAACCAAATCATATTACCCACTAAATGCCAGAATCCTTCGTGCAAAAACACGCTGGTAATAGGTGTCCAGATATGCTTCAGCAACTCCAGCCAATCGGAAGGCATGCAAAATTTATGAAGAATATCCCAGAATATGAGATATCCGCCTTCCATACCGCCGGCAGCTACATTGGCCCCCAGATGGAGTATTTGCACCAGTACGAACACCAGTACATTCACTAAAATGAGTTTTCGCACCATATTACCCATGCGAAAACCATATTCCAAATCTTTCCAGATTGAATTAAAGAGCGACATTTTTTTATTTTTTGCCCAGGATCTCTCAGCACCCCGGGGCGGTTAGTTTTATCGGAGCCGAAAGCGATACCAAAGTAATATAATTAAAATACCCGTCACAGCGCCACCCAAGTGTGCAAAATGCGCCACTCCCGTTGCCATTCCTCTAACGCCATAGATCAACTCCAGAAGCGCTGTGATCGGCACAAAATACTTCGCTTTGATCGAAACTGGCGGAAAAAGCAAACTAATTACCTGATTGGGGAATAAATAGGCAAAAGCCGTAAGCACCCCAAAAATAGCGCCGGAAGCACCCAACATTGGAATATTTGACAAAAGGGGATCGCCTCCGGTACTAGAAATTTGCCACCATTGCACACCAGCATAAAGCAAATAGGCCCCTACGCCGCACGACAAATAATATAGTAAAAATCGTTTTTCACCCCACACCATTTCGATCATCGGACCAAAAAAGAATAAAGTCATCATATTGAACAGCAAATGCATTAAATCGGCATGCATAAACATGTAAGTAGCAATCTGATAAGGTTCAAAATGAGCAGAACCCGGCAAATATGCTGCTAAAGCAAACCTCCCTATTTCTCCGGACATTTCACCGTCACCCATTAAAAGGTTGGTGCCGAAAAACATCAGCACATTAATGATAATTAAATGGCGGACGATTCCGCTGAATGGTTGGTTAAAGCTAAATTGTGGCATAATGTCCTGGTATCTCCTTTTTTTCTACCTGTCAAATTTTTTATTTAACTCCTCTAACTCCAAAGTGATAAAACAGTTTCGACCAAACGGACTTTTGTATGGAATAGCGCACGCAAATAACTGATCAATGATATCCTGCATTTCCTGTACAGCAAGTGATTGGCCGCGTTTTATTGCGGCATTCCGGGCCATAGCACGCGCTATATTCTCTGTAGTACCCAGATCAAGCGACATGTTATTGCGATACTGGTCCAGCATTTTTTCCACCAACGCCATTTCGTCAAAACCAGAAGGCAAATCAGCGGGGCGCCCGTGAATAACAAATGCATTGCCACCGAATTCGGCAATATCAAAGCCCAGTCGGTTTATATCCACCAGAATTTCGCGGAGTAACGCAGCGTCGGCGGGTGCCATTTCCAAAGTTCGGGGAAATAATGCCGTTTGGGTGGCAATGGGCTGGTCGCGCAGGGCCTCCATATACCGTTCATACAAGATGCGTTCACTGGCCGTCTGCTGGTCAATGAGTAAAAATCCAGACTTGATATGGCTTACAATATATTGACTATGAATTTGGTACGGCTCTTTTTTGGCTTTAGTAAAATTGCCTTCTGCGTCGTCAATGGCCATTATATCCATTTCGCCTTCCTGAGAAGCCCCCACTCGGGATTCCATGTTTTGTGAGCCCACTTCTGAGGTGTCCGATTGACCGGCCAGCCATTGCTCTATATTAACAACAACATTTTCGCCTGATGGCTCATCAGAAGGCTCCGTATTTTCTCTTTTTACCAGATCAAGTCCTTCATACAGCCGTTGCCAGTTGCGCAGGTTATTGTCGTGTCTGCGCTCATCACCCGAAGAACTGCCAGAAGCCCCTGACGGGTATTCTGAAATGGTTCGGGGCGCTGAAGGGTGTTGTGGCACATGATTTCTGGAAGATACAAACCCCGAATCCTGTTCAAAATCGAGTGTTGGCGTTACATTGTGCGAACCCAAAGCGTGGCGTACACTTACCTTGAGAATATTATAAGTCAGCTTTTCATCGTCAAATTTTATTTCCTGCTTAGTCGGGTGAATATTAATGTCCAGGTGTTCCGGGTCGAGGTCGAGAAATAAGACATACAACGGATAGTGCCCTTCCGGAATCAAATCTTCATACGCGCTAAAAACCGCATGGTGTAAATAGGCGCTTTTAATGAAGCGGTTATTGACAAAAAAGAATTGCTCCCCCCGCGCTTTTTTGGAATAATCCGGTTTGCCCACAAAACCGTGAATGCGCAGCATATCCGTTTCTTCCTGCACCGGCACTAGTTTTTTATTAATGACATCACCGAATATTTTTACAATCCGCTGCCGGAGATTGCCGGCAGGCAGGTGAAAGATTTCCAGGTCATTTTGATGCAAACTGAAAAAGATATCGGGATTGGCCAGCGCCACGCGTTGAAATTCATCCAGCACATGCCGCATCTCAATAGCATCGCTTTTCAGAAAATTGCGTCGGGCTGGAACACTAAAAAACAGATTTTTTACAGTAAAGGAGGTTCCTTGGTTCGCTTGACAAGGCTCCTGGCTCACCACCGATGAATTCTGAATAATAACACAGGTACCCAATTCGTCCGTATTCCGGCGCGTGCGCAGTTCTACCTGGGCTACTGCGGCGATCGAAGCCATGGCTTCTCCGCGGAATCCCATGGTCCGAATAGCAAAAAGATCCTGGGAGGTATGTATTTTAGAGGTGGCGTGTCGTTCAAAACACATCCGGGCATCGGTTTCAGACATGCCGCAACCGTTGTCGGAAACCTGGATAAATGATTTGCCCGCATCCTTGACCACCAGCCTGATTTGCGTGGCTCCGGCATCTACAGCATTCTCCAGCAATTCTTTTACTACCGACGCAGGTCGTTGAACGACCTCGCCAGCGGCTATTTGGTTTGCTACATTTTCGGGTAAGAGTTGAATGACGTCTGCCATGGCTATAAAAAAAAAAGCGCACAAAGATACCGATAAAAAAGCTGTCAAATGCGCTTTTCTGAATATTCCCTGCTTACTTTTGCCGCGAATTAAAAAAGAACGCTTCTCGAAGTATATGGATAATATTCAAAACACCCGCGGAAAAGGCTATTGCATGCTTTACTTAGTAATGTTTTTATTTCTTTTCACTGCTTTTGTACTAATGCTCTGCAATCGCGGAAGCCTCCTGGATTTCACGCGCTAAACTATAGTTTCACGACAATTCCCCCGGTAAAGCGAAGGATACGGCTTACGTTTCGGCCTGACAGTATTTTTCCTCCGCTAATAAAGACGCCGCGTTTGCCGTTTTCTGAGTAATAAATAGTTCCGCCCGCTTGGGTGTAAGTTACGCCGTATGCCTGCGCCAAATCGGCTGCACCCGGCACAAAGTCAGCACCACGCGCTGAAGGGGTGTACTGGTACTCCACCCATCCGTCAACATAAAAGTGTGCTGCCGGCAACCCCGCCTTCACTAGCAACGAGGTATAATCGGGCGGTGTTGGCGGATCATAATCCGGGCGCACAGCTTTTACCCGCGCCAAATCGGCCTCCTTATAGTCGTCTGACCGCCAATTGTACCCTCCTGTCAGGTTGATAAATGGTCCCCACGGCGTATCCCATTGTACAATTAACCGCCCGGGAATTACTATCGCCCGCTGCCCAAGCGCTCCAGCCGCCACGGGTTCGTAATTGGACAATGGCAGACTTACCCCTGTTCCGGCAATCAGACTCAGCTTACTTTTTTCGCCTAATCGAGCATTAACAAGGCGGTATTTTGCATAAAAACCACCGTCCTGAAGGCCACGCTGTGTGGCGGTAAAAATATACGGAATACTCACCACCACATCCAACCTGTCGGTAATACCATAAGCAGCAAACACGCTCAGCAAATTGCCATTGTAGGGAATATCGTACTTCTCTCCACCAGTACCGGCAAAATCCCGAGCGCGCATGAACGAGAATGATGGGGCAATATCAAGATGGCCTTTCCCTTTCATATAGCCATCAAGCGCACCTTGCGCCGAGAAGGGGCCGGAAAAAAGAATCAGCAAAGAAACCAGGGATAAATATTTCATTGTCGAAGCAGGCTTATCTGTAAATATTTGCCAGGTAAATAAAATAATCCGGCAAATATAATAACCTGATTCCTTGCTCCTATCCGGAAACTACCGTTTTTGTCGGCTATGTAACTTATTGTGCCCCCCATACTGGATTTCAAGCCTGTTTTTTGAAAAGATTAATCTCTGCACTTCCATTTTCCCACTCATACAGACCTTCAATCGACAGGTACCGTTCGCCGGTATCGTAATTGAATGCCAAAATCCGGGCACCTTCCGGAATGTCGGGCAGTTTCTGCGCGATGGCTGCCAATGTGGCTCCTGACGATATACCGCCGAAAATACCTTCCTGCAATGCTGCTTTTTTGGCAAATGCAAAAGCCTCTTCCTTTGATACCTGTATGACGCCTGTGAGCACATCGGTGTGGAGATTGCGGGGGACAAACCCGGCGCCGATTCCCTGAATCGGGTGCGGGCCCGGGGCGCCGCCAGAAATGACCGGGCTTAATGCCGGCTCGACTGCGAAAACCTGGAGGTTCGGGAATTTTTCTTTTAAAATCTCCGCCACGCCCGTGATATGCCCACCTGTACCCACGCCCGTGATCAGGTAATCAATGCCTTCCGGGAAGTCGTGTAGGATTTCCTGTGCCGTAGTGGTTTTATGCACCGCTATGTTGGCTTCATTTTCAAACTGTTGCGGCATCCAGGCATCCGGAATTTCGCGGAGGAGCTCCGTGGCGCGTTCAATGGCACCTTTCATCCCTTTTTCCCGGGGCGTAAGATCGAACTGTGCCCCGTAAGCCGCCATCAGCCGACGGCGTTCTATCGACATGCTTTCGGGCATCACGAGAATAATGCTGTACCCTTTGACTGCGGCCACCATCGCCAGGCCGATACCTGTATTGCCGCTGGTGGGTTCAATAATAACCGAACCTGGCTTCAGTTTGCCTTTGCTTTCGGCGTCCTCGATCATGGAAAGAGCGATGCGGTCTTTAATACTGCCGCCTGGATTAGCGCGCTCCAGTTTTACCCAAACTTCGTGTTTGTCGCCAAAAATACGATGGATACGGACGTGCGGCGTATTGCCAATAGTGTCTAAAATAGTGTTCGCTTTCATAATGTATGATAAAAATCAGATGACAAAATTAATAGGTTCGTCGGAGGAAGTGCGCGACCGCACTTTGATCCGTGGTTGGTGCAGCACTAAGGAATGCGGGGGCACACTCTCGGTCAGCCAGGTGTTTCCACCGATCACAGAGTCGTGTCCCACCACCGTTTTTCCGCCCAAAATGGTGCTGTTAGCGTAAATAATACAATTATCTTCGATCGTTGGGTGCCGTTTGGTACTGGCCATTGATTTGTCCACCTGCAATGCGCCAAGGGTCACACCCTGGTAAATACGCACCTCATTGCCAATCACTGCCGTGGCTCCGATCACCACACCTGTGCCATGATCTATAAAAAAAGCATCGCCGATAGTGGCACCCGGGTGAATATCGATACCCGTTTTGCTGTGTGCATATTCCGACCAGAGGCGCGGCAGTAATGGCACGCCCAGAGCATCGAGATGATGTGCCATCCGGTGTACCGCAATCGCGTAATACCCGGGATAAGCGGCAATCACCTCTCCAATGCTGACTGCTGCGGGGTCGTAGCGATAAAATGCCTGGGCATCATCCATCAGTCTGGCGTAAATGCCCGGAACGGCCTCAAAAAACTGATCGGCTATGGCCACAGGAGCCGCTTTTATTCCATCCGAAAGTGGCTGCAGGAGTTCCACTAATTCGGCATGAAAAACCGTATACCGGTCGACCGAGCGGTAATCCACACCGCAGTCAGAGACCGGGAAAAGCCAGTGGTACAAAGCATCGATCAACCGGTTGGCTGCCATCACCGATGGAATCTGTTCGGCATAACTTTCTCTTTCGCCGTCTAAGTACCTGAAAAAGGCTGTTAAAGATGACCTGTTGCTGGATGGAGTATTCGACATAAGTATTTGATTGAGAGTAATAAAAAAAGCCCTTTCCCAGGGTTTGTCCGGGAAAGGGCTGCGTGTGTTCGCATAAAACACGTATACTATATCAGTTTCACCATAGTACACATGTCGGCCCCTGCCCGGTGTGCGGACAACAACAACAACGACATGCTATGGTGTATGGTGATTTCATAATTACCATTAAAAGACAAATATCGTGCTAAATTGTTTAAAAGTGCAAGGAGGTGCTGGATATTTTTGCGAGAGGGGGGCATAAAAACACGAATAGATAGCTACCGCACCGGCAACGCCGCATCTTCCGGCAACAATTCCTGGTAACTGGCCAATAAATGACGTCCCACTTCCAGATTATCGTAATTCTGGCGGCAGAATGTAGCGGCTCTTTGTCCCATTTCTTGCAGTTGGCTGCCTTTTTCGTAGCACAACCGGATAGCGGACAACCAGTCCTCGGGCGAATCGGCGATCATCGCTTCGCGGCCATCCACCACATCAATACCTTCCATACCGACCGTGGTAGAAATCACCACTCTTCCGAGTGCCATTCCTTCCAGGATTTTGGCGCGCATACCACCGCCGGAAAGCAAGGGCGCGATAGTGACCGGGTAGGCATTCAAAAACGCACGGGCAGAGGACACTTCACCGTGAACGATCACGCCCGGTATTTTCAGGCGGAGCATTTTGGCAGGGGTATTTCTGCCGGCAATGTGAAAGGTAAGATCGGGGAAATTGGACAAAATCAGCGGTTGCCAAATAGTTTCCAGGAACCACTCTAATCCCTCAATATTCGGCATCCAGTCCAAAGAACCGATAAATGAAATGCTGAGGGGTTGCTGGTATGCCTTGTAGTCGGGCGTATAATCACTGCAATCGAGTCCGATGGGCGTGACGACCGATGGTTTGTTCAGGCCCAATGACCGAAAATGCGACAGGTCGTCGGCGGTAATACCCGCAAAAAGATCATAACTGTTGAGGTGTTCAATCTCAAATTTCCGCAAACGGGGCGTGATCGCATCGAGGTACCAGCGTTTGAGCGGGTTGCTGTTGACGGCTACCCTTTCCCATATTTTATGTTCGATATTGTGCGACCGCATCACAATTTTAGCGGTGGAATACTGCCGGATAATCGGGATATAAGGCGATAAAAACAAGGTTTCGAGGTGGATAATATCGTACTGTTCCGATTGGAGCAGCTGGATCAGCCGTTGTTGGTAGGCGTCGTTGATAAAACGGTTAACGTGGTACGATTCATCGGAAAACAGCAGGTTGCTTAATGCTTCCAGCGGGCGAAGATGGTTGTCGACTTCCACGGCATGTACTGCGTCATAATGATTAAAATCGGGGGGAAAGGCTGAGATATCAGTGCGGTGTTTACTGGTATTCATCGACAGTAGCGTGACGGTGCATCCCAACTCGTGCAAGGCTTTCGCTAAGTATGTGGAGGCAATACTTTCTCCGTCTTTCAATGGAAAAGGAAATTTCTTACAAAGTTGCAGTATCTTCATGTGTTTATGTAGTCGTCTAAATGGCTTACCTTTGTCGAATGTTATTACAAGCAAGCGGCATTTA
>JBILHQ010000150.1:0-15695 GCA_044350415.1 Saprospiraceae bacterium
TGCGGCGGGAGCCTCCGGCCTCCCGCCGCAACAAACTCCATTATTTCGACTAAGTTCCTTATTCCCAATTTCAATAGTATGAAAAACTTAATCCTTGCTTGTGTATTGACCTGCGCCAGCTGGTCGGTAGCCCCTGCGCAATTACCCAATGGTACCGTCGCTCCCGATTTTACCGCCACCGATCTCAACGGCGTTAGCCACAATCTTTACACATTGCTCAACCAGGGCAAAACAGTATACGTCGAGTTCTCGGCCACCTGGTGTGGTATCTGCTGGAATTACCACAATACCCATGCATTAAGAGATTTGTGGAATACTTATGGCCCACCGGGCACCAATGAGGCATACGTACTTTTTATTGAGTCGTATCAACCCAGCAATACCAACTGCCTGTATGGTTCATCTGGATGCAACAACAGTACATTGGGCAATTGGGTAACAGGAACGCCCTATCCTATCGCCAATGATTCCAGTATTGGCGATTTGTACTTTGTTGCTGCTTATCCCACCATCTTTTGTATTTGTCCGGCCGACAAAAAACTCTATGCTACCGGAACCCAGAATATGACCGGTTTGTGGAATGCCCGATCGACCAATTGCATCAGTAGTGTACAGGTAACCACCAACAGTGTACAACACGCAAGTTGTTTTGGCACCAATTCAGGGGGCATTGACATTACACCCGCTGGAGGTGTTTCGCCTTATACCTATACGTGGTCCAATGGCACCACTACCCAGGATTTGGTCAATATCCCCGCCGGCACCTACACCGTTACCGTCACGGCGAACAATGGCGCTTCCGTTACTTCCCCTCCCATCATTGTCGCCAATCCACAATCCACATTGACATTGGCCCAAACTGCGTCAACACTGGTAGGCTGTAACGGCATTGCAGGCAGCATAACTGTAAGTGGGTCAGGCGGTTGGGGAAGCTATAACTATACCTGGAGTAACGGACAAATCGGCCCACTCGCCTCCGGCCTGAATCCCGGCAATTATACCGTCACCACCACTGATTTAAGAGGGTGTACCAAAACCTTGTCGGCCACTATTGCACCGCTGGTATTACCCACCGCCACCATTGCCACTCCAACAAGCATTACTTGTGTGCAATCTACCGTTCAACTCAGTGGCACTGGTTCCAGCAACGGAGCCAACTACGCCTATTTATGGACGGCTTCCAGTGGCGGTAATATTGTAGGCAGCAATACGATCCTTACACCTACAGTCAATTCAACTGGCGTGTATACTTTGCGGGTCACCAATACAACAACGGCTTGCAGCAGTACTGCCACGGTCAGTGTACCGACCAACACTACGCCCCCAACTGCTGTTGCGGCCGCATCCGGAAACCTGAATTGTCTCGTGCCGCAATTGCAGATTAATGGAACAGGATCATCGCAAGGCAATAATTTCACGTATGCCTGGACGACCACCAACGGCAATATCGTTTCCGGACCAACCACGCTTTCCCCTTTGGTTAACCAGGCGGGCACGTATAAAATAGTGGTTACCAATACCACTACTGGTTGTACTGCTTCGGCCACTACCCTAATCTTGCAAAGCCCACCTGTCACAGCAATTATTTCATCCTCGACAAATATTACCTGCAACGGCGGTTCCAATGGCGCAGCCACCGCCTCCCCAGGTGGCGGAAATGGCGCTTTTACTTATACTTGGAGTAATGGCAACACAGGCTCTGCTGTTTCCGGACTACCTGCCGGGATGTATTTAGTAACCGTCACCGATGCAGAAACTTGTACGGCTTCGGCAACAGTGACGCTGACACAACCTTTATCTTTAACAGTAAATGCCACCGCCACGGCACAAACGGCAGTCGGCATCAACAATGGCACGGCTACTGCACTGCCAACTGGCGGCACACCGGGATTTACTTATTCCTGGAGTACAGGTGTCAATACTGCCACTATCAATGGGCTCGCACCTGGCAACTACACCGTTACAGTCACCGATACCCACGGCTGTTCGGCTTCCAAAACAGTGGTAGTCAATGTGTATAATTGCACCATTGCGGCCCTGCCCAGTTTGGTCAATGCCACTTGTGCCAATATCGCCAACGGGAACGTATCGATCACCATGACCGGCGGCACAGCCCCCTTTAATTATTCCTGGAGCAATGGCGCCACCACCGCTTCCATTGCGAATTTACCAGCGGGCAATTACCTGGTAACGGTCACAGATGCAGCAGGTTGTACCACCTTGGCCAATGCAGCCATTACGCAGCCATCGTCCATTGCTGTGAATGCAACTGCCACCGCCCAAACCGCTGTTGGTTTGAATAACGGTACTGCAACAGTCACGCCTGTAGGAGGAACACCTGGTTTTACTTACTTTTGGAGTAATAACTCCACCAATTCAACGATTAACAGCCTCGCACCAGGGAATTATTCGGTGACGGTAACAGATATGAATGGCTGCACCGCTGCTCAAACAGTAGTCGTTGGTTTGTTTAATTGCCTGGTTACAGCACAGTCCAATATCGTCAACGCATCCTGTATGGATACGCCGAACGGCGCTGTTACCATAACGATGAATGGCGGAACCGCCCCATTTACCTACACCTGGAACAATGGTGCTACCACGCAGGCAATTGTCAATCAATTGCCTGGCAATTATTTCGTTACCGTGACTGATTTAAGCGGATGCCAGACGATCACACCAGTTAACATCGGCATTACTGACCAAATTGCGCCAGTATTGACCTGTCCAGCCAGTATTCGCGTTTGTCCCAATAGTAATATTGTTCAATACCCGGCGCCGGTAGCATCTGATAATTGTGGACTTACAGGGAGTCTACTCCTCCAAACAGGCGGTCTGCCTCCAGGTTCCTTCTTCCCATTGGGCACAACGGTTCAAACGTTCCGGTTGACCGACGGCGGCGGGAATACGGCAGTTTGCACCTTTGAAGTCATCGTTTCTTCCCCTGTTGTATTTGAAAATGTGCAGGTGACCAATGCCGTGAATAATCAAAACAATGGCGCTGTTAACATTATAGTTTCGGGAGGGACTGCACCTTATTTTTTCCTGTGGACCAATAGCATCGGACAATTTATAGGCGCATCAGAAGATATCAGCAACCTGGCACCAGGATTTTACGCAGTAAAGGTGACGGATTTATACGGTTGCGAATTTTTCTATGCCGTTGAGGTAAAATCCACTACTGGAACCCATGAACCAGCCTGGCTTTCGGGCATCAGTATACAGCCGAATCCAGCGGGTGGCAGGACGCGGGTGGTATTGGGCAGCATCCCAACGACGGCCGTCCGGATTACGGTGGCAGATGCCGGAGGAAAAATCTGGCTGACACAAACCAGTACGGATCTACAGGTTGATCTCGATTGCTCAGGATTGCCTGCGGGAATGTATTGGGTGGGATTCCGATCGAAATATGGGGTGGGGTATAGGAAATTGGTAGTGGTAAAATAGGGAAAAAAGATTGACGAAAAGCAATTCAATGCTTCCGGCACTATAAAAACGCCTAATTTTACGCGTCCAATACTTACTTTAAAGCGCCCTGATTACCCAACGACACAATAAATATGAACCGACCTTACGATATTATTCTTTTCGGCGCAACCGGATTCACCGGTCAACTCATCGCACGCTATCTTGCACTCCATGCAGCCGGCGAGCAAATCCGCTGGGCAGTGGCGGGGCGCAACCGCACGAAGCTGGAACAACTCGAATTACCGGCAGAAGGCGTGGCACCTGGCATCATTGTGGCCGATGCAGCTGATGTGGAAAGCCTCCAGCGGATGACGGCGCAAACCAGCGTTCTGATGAATGCCGCCGGGCCATTCAACTGGTATGGCAGGCAAGTGGTGGAAGCTTGTATTCACTCGAAAACGCATTATTTAGATATCACCGGCGAACCGTCTTTTGTGGCGGGCGTTTACAATGATATGTTTCAAAATGCGCAGGAGAATGGCGTTTGTGTCGTCAATTGTTGCGGATTTGACAGTATTCCTGCTGATTTTGCCGCGTGGCTGACAGCCCGTCAACTGCCACCAGATGTCCCGAAAAGTTTGCGGTGCTTTGTCAGTACCAATGCTTCTTTTTCGGGCGGCACGCTCACTACCGCCATCCAGGCACTCCACATGGAAGCGCAAAAGAAATCCCTGAAAACCCGGCTTCCGCGTCACCCGGACGCGCCTCGCATCGCTCTGAAAATTCATTTTAACCGCGATATGAACGCCTGGGCTATTCCCATGCCCGTGGTAGATCCGCATATTGTTCGCAGAAGCGCCTTTCGCCTGCCGGCTGATTATGGTGCAGCAGTAGGATACGGACAATTTTTCCTACGATCGTCGTTCTGGAAGACGGTACAAATGATGGTTCCATTAGCAGCAATGGTGCTGTTAGTGCGTATTCCCGCATGCCGGCGCTGGTTATTTAAGAAATTCAGCCCAGGCACCGGTCCTGATGCCGCGCGCCGCACCGCTTCCCAGTTTGTAGTCACCTGTATTGGCAAAGCAGGAGCGTCCCGCGCTCAAACGGTCATTTCGGGAGGTGATCCCGGATACGATGAAACCGCCAAAATGTTTGGGCAAGCCGCTTTTTGCATGGTGGAACAAATGCGCGCCGGCAAGTTAAAATCCGGGGTATTAACGCCTGTGGAAGCCCTGGGAATGCTTTTGGTGGAGCGACTAAGGCGGGAAGGGTTACAGATATCATAATTCACGTTAGAAATGTGCGCATTCGTAGCCATTGATTGCCAATTTTCGTTCATTTTTCCAGCGGTACCCGCCTATTTCACCTGTCTGCCGGATAACCCGGTGACAAGGAATGAGATACGCCACAGGATTGTTGCCTATTGCCGTGCCGACTGCCCGGTTGGCAGCAGGTCTTCCGATCCGGGCAGCGATGTCCCGGTAAGAAAGTAATTTTGCAGGTGGGATGGAAAGCAATGCTTTCCATCCTTGAATCTGGAATGGCGGCTGTTCCAAATAATTTTAGCAGATAAATCGAATTGCTTCAGCGATGTGCTCAAAATGATAACCGTTTTCCATGCGACAAAGATAGGACTGCCGATGGCGGGGCGACAATCCGATTATTGCGGTTTATAAAGGCTGTTTGCAGGGAATAACCAGAGAATTACTTTCATGCGGGAAAAATCTGCGCGCATCTGCGGGGATACATGCGCGCATCTCCGAAAAAAATTCGCTTCATAGTATACTTTAGTGCCGGCAAATCATTAGCATTCCTATCGCCTAAGGTGGCTCTATCATTACTCCGCAATGCCAAAAATAAAGAATTGTCACCTATCTGTAATAAGTCTAAATAAATTTTAAAATCTATTCGGACTATTTTTACCTTCGCCGCCGCAATTTTTATTCATTTTTTACTCTGATAATAGATGTTTTCTAAAATTCTGCCTTTCGCGGCCATTTTACTACTGCCAGTGCTCCTGCACGCTCAATCAACAGATACCACCAAAATCGTTCCTTTACAGGAAATCATTATTTCGGGCATTAAAACGGTGCATGGCACCGGCCACATGCCTGAAGTAAAAGAAGGCATCGTATATGCCGGTAAGAAAAATGAAGTTATTCTGACCGATAGCCTCGATGCGAATAAAGCGATCAACAACACCCGACAGATACTGGGAAGAATTCCCGGACTGAACATTGTTGAAACAGAAAACGGCGGATTTACCGCAAATGGAATAGCCACCCGCGGACTCAACCCCAATCAAAGTATCGAAATGAATATCCGCCAAAATGGATACAATATCAGCGCCGATGTATTTGGCTACAACGAATCATACTATATCCCTCCGATGGAGGGGGTGAGCCGTATTGAAATGGTGCGCGGTGCCTCTACCCTCCAATTCGGCAGCCAGTTCGGCGGCATGGTCAACTATGTGATGAAAGAAGCACCGCTTCAAAAACCCTTCGAATTTACCACGTCTCAAACAGTCGGCAATTTTGGAATGTTCAATGCCTTTAATGCCATCGGTGGCACCAAAGGCAAATGGAGTTATTATGGCTTCCTCCAATACCGCTATATGGAAGGCTGGCGCCCCAACAGCCAGCAAACCCAGGTATCGGGATATGGTAAAGTGCAATACCGCCCCAACGAAAAATGGACCGCCGGTGTGGAATATTCCCTGCTGCGCAACAGGATCAGGATGCCCGGCGGCCTCACCGACAGCATGTTCCAGGCCGATCCTGCAACATCCTCCAGGGCAAGAAACTGGCTCAAAACACCCTGGAATATCGTGACCGGCTTTATCACTTATAAACCTACCACCAACACCAGTATTTATTTAAAAACATCGTATATGTTCAACAATAGATCCTTAGTGTGGCGGGATGAAGATGGTGGCGCAGCCGCGCTAGATATTATCGACCCGCAGACGGGCGAATATATACCAAGAGAGGTTTCCATTCAGGACATGCGCGGAACCGCCACAGAAATCAGGATATTGCAGGAATATGCAACAGGACGACTGCACCATATATTGGCGGCGGGGATAAGGCTCAGTTATTCCACCTTTCACCGCCAGACCAATGGCCCCGGCTCTACCGGTCTAGATTTTGACCTGACCACTACTGGTCCGTTTGGGAATGACCTGACCTATTCCACCCAAAACATCGCGCCATTTGCCGAAAATATATTTCACTTTGGCGAGCGCCTTACCATTACTCCCGGCATCCGGTTTGAGTACCTCTTCAATACTTCCGCAGGATATGTGACGAGGGGGGATAAAATTATTGCCAATGAAAAAAGCACCCGAAATATCCCCCTTTTCGGTATCGGAACAGAATTTAAAACCAGCGATAATACAAATATATACGCAAATATCAGCCAGGCATATCGCCCTATTACCTACAGCCAACTCACTCCATTCGGCGTAACGGCCAGGATTGATCCCAATTTGAAGGATGCCAGCGGCTACAATACCGATTTAGGCTACCGGGGCACAGTAAAAAACTATCTCAATTTTGATATCGGCGTCTTTTATCTGGCTTACAACCAACGCATTGGAGTGGTATTAAAAACCGACCCTGCCACAGGAGCAACCTATTCCCTGCGCACCAATGTGGCCAACAGTGTCCATAAAGGCGTAGAAGCTTATGTCGAATTCAATCCGATAAAATTAGCATTCCCGGCAGCAAAAAGCGGGTTTAGTATTTTCAATTCCTTTGCTTACACCGATGCGCAGTACGCCACTGGCGAATTTAACGGCAACAGGGTGGAAGCAGCCCCAGAGTATGTCAACCGCACAGGATTGACCGCCTATACTCAAAAAATGTCTGTCTCTTTCCAAATGAGTAATGTCGGCGATGCTTATGGCGATGCCTCCAATGTACGGAAAAGCAGCAACCCTGTGGCCGGGTATATCCCGGCATATACCGTTTTGGATATAAGTGCCACTTACAAATTGAAAAACTACGCCCTCAAATGCGGTATCAACAACGCCGGCAATGCCTCCTATTTCACGCGCAGGGCGAATGAATATCCCGGTCCGGGAATCATTCCTTCTACCGCACGCAGTTTTTATGGTGGAGTTACGGCCCTTTTTTAATGTTCAATTTTCAATGTAGAATGTTCAATTTTCAATTGGGCAGCGTGTCAGGACCTTTTTAATTTTCAATGTTCAACGGGAAATGTTTAATTTTCAATTGGGTAGCGTGTCAGGACGAAGGCTTTTCAATGTTTGGAATTTGTAGGCAGATAGAAATTCGATACTGGTCCCTCATCCAAAAAGATCAAATTGTTAGTCCTGACACGCTGCCCAATTGAACATTTAACATTTTACGTTGAACATTCCCCCTCTTTTTCTTCTACAAAACTTGCTTATGCTTGCCAAAATATCGCTTCGATCACCCACGGCATGACATCTGCACCGCTGAAAACTTTTATTATTTACGCCCGCGAAGACCGCGACGCGCTGCTGGAATTGAAAAAACACCTCGTCCCCTTGGAGCGAAGGGGATAGATAACCGTATGGTACGATGGGGAGATCGTGGATGGTGAAGAATGGGAAAAATCGATTAAAACACAACTTGAAACAGCGCAAATTATCCTGCTTTTCCTGAGCGCCGACTTCTTCGCTTCCGATTATATCGAAAAAAAAAGAACTGAGAGATGCCCTGAAGCGGCACGAACGCGGCGAATCCACTGTGGTGCCGGTCATTGTGCGGCATTGTATCTGGCAAGAACATCCGGAAATTAAAAAATTACAAGTGTTGCCCGACAATGCGATGCCAGTTTTTCACAAGAAACACTGGGACACCGATGAATCTTTAGCCAATGTAGCACAAGTTATTGCCCGGATTATAAAATCGAAGTTAGAGGCCACGGAGCGGGCAGCAGCAGAACAAAAAAGAAAGGAAGAAGAAGCCGCAAGAGCAGAAGAAGCCCGCAAACAACGCGAAACAGTCGCCGCAGAGCAAAAAAGAAAAGAAGAAGAACTGCTACAAAAAACCCTCCCGGAAATGATCCCGGTCAAAGGCGGCACCTTCCAAATGGGCGAAAAAGGTATCGCAGAGCCAGTCCACTCCGTCACGCTCTCCGATTTTGAAATCGGCAAATACCCGGTGACCCAACAACGCTGGACAGCCATCATGGGCAGCAATCCTTCGCATTTCAAAGAGGATGATTTGCCAGTAGAGCAGGTCAGTTGGGATGATTTACAGGATTTTTTGAAAAAACTCAATACCACCCTTACAGGGGGACAAAAACCGTATCGGCTCCCTACCGAAGCCGAATGGGAATACGCCGCGCGGGGCGGCACCCAATCCAAAGGATTTCAATATGCCGGCAGTAATTATTTGAACGAGGTGGGTTGGTACTGGGAAAACTCCGGCGACCAACCGCTTTCCGGAGAATGGGACGCCGAAAAGGTAACCAAAAACAATTGCCGCACTCACCCTGTTGGGCAGAAAAATGCCAACGGACTCGGTATTCACGATATGAGCGGCAATGTATGGGAATGGTGCTCCGATTGGTACGACAACCGCAAACCAATCCTTCCGGCCCTGATACGGGCTCCTGCCGCGTTCGCTGCGGCGGCTCGTGTGGTGGTACACCTGCTCTCGCGCACGTCGCCAACCGCAGCTTCTGGCAACCCGACGTCCGCGCCTTCCTTATCGGTTTCCGCCTTGCCAGGACAAGTTAGTTTTTACCTTTTTTACCTTTTTTAAAAATACCGCTACAGGCGGCCGCCTCTACGGTGATTTTACCTTGTTTTTAGGAAAACAAAAAAAGCGTCCGGCGATCTCCACGATCATCGGACGCTCCAGTATTTCTACCCCACTTACTTTAAAGGAATTATCTTGGACAAAGGCTCAAGATTTACTGCCTTTTCCCAGTTTTCGAGCAGTTCATCCTGGTGTAAAACGGCCCACTCAGTAACCATACCCAATGCTCTCGAAGGGATTTTTCCCTGAATAATCACTAAATCAATAATACTGATCAGGCATTCATCGTCACCATATTGTGCATGAAAGTGAGGCGGATTATGGTCTTCAAAATACATGGAAATGATAATTCCAAAGAAACAGCTAATCTGCGGCATGACTAATAGTGGCTTGTTGCTGTTGGCGAAACTGCTCAAAAGTCAGTCCTTTTATCTTTAAAAAAAGGCTGTCAGGGTCTAAATCGACCATATCGTTCCAAACCAGAGCATTCGTTTCCGGGTTAATACGGACCTTTGCAAATAAATCATCGTCGTCCCACATTTTGAATACGCCCCGGCCGGATAAATAGGCCAGATCAACGACACCTTCTGTTCCATCCTCATACTGAAGAAACAAAACATAATCCGGGCGTGCTACTGCTTTAATAAGTAATGGAAACATAATCTGAATTTAATACAAAGGTATGGGTTTTGACAAAATAGAGAAATGAAAAAATATTTGAAGGTAACTGTCGAATAAACAAACAAAAAAAGCGCCAGACAATCTCAACGATCATCCGGCGCTCCTTCCTGTAAAGGTGTCATCCTGTAAAGGATCAATTCAGTACCATTTCTTTCTCCGACATCAGTTTGCGGATATTAATAAGTGCATAACGCATACGACCCAGAGCGGTGTTGATGCTTACACCAGTAAGACCGGCGATTTCTTTGAAACTCATATCGGCATAGTGCCTAAGAATCACTACTTCGCGCTGCTCCTCGGGCAATGAATCCACTAAATAGCGGATACGATTGTGCGTTTCGCTGCGCATGATGATTTGATCGGGACCGTCGTCGCTGTGGCGCAATACGTCGAAAATGTCGAAATCTTCGGTGGGACTGAGGTGGGAGCGGCGTTTGTTACGACGGTGGTAGTCCACACACATATTATACGAAATACGCATGGCCCATTGGACGAATTTACCTTCGTGGTTGTATTTACCACGGCGTAAAGTGTCAATGATTTTGATAAACACTTCCTGGAAAATATCTTCTGCCAATGCGTGATCCTTCACGAACAGGTAGATAGAAGTGTAAATTTTAGACTTGTAACGATGGAGAAGCACCTCAAAGGATTGTTCGTCACCATCAACATAACGTGCGATCAATTCATGATCGTTGAGCATGGGCATAACTTGCATAAGCAAAACAGTCGGTTTGGCTAAAAACCAGGTAAAATCTGAAAGATTTAAGTGGTGTACAAGTTATTACCAATAAGCAGAAAAGCAGTTGTTGATGAAATAAATACGAACGTAAAGTGCGTTTGTGAATTCAAAAGTATGGTATTAATCTAACACCACAAAGTTTTTTTAAGAATTTTAACATTTTTTTATTTCCACCGTACAACCCAAAGAAGACAACCTGCGCCGGAGAATAACCAATCTTTGTTGGTTTTTACCTACCTTTGCATAATTCAGGAACAATGAGACCAATAAGTTGTTGGTTTTTATTGATTCCTTTTTACACCATAATTATATACAATGAAGTTTGTTTCCGAAGATATTATTGACAAAGTGATTGAGGAACTGGATGCGCTGGATGAAAACCAGTACGAGTCCCGTATGGAGGCCTTTGCCCGTTCACAGCCTGTAATCGTCGCTTATTTGTTCGATGAAGAGAATTTTCATTTACTCACGGAAGATGAAAAAGGCTTTTTACAATACCTCGCACTGATCATCTGGATGTCAAATGAAAAGGTCAATCCTGATACTGAACCTGTAAGTGAAGAAATGATCGGGGAGGCGGAAGAAAAGAATTACGCCCTCCTCGAAGAGGCTACCGGCAAAAACTTCCGGGACCGCCTCAATATCTTTTTCACGGACTACTCTCAGGAAGATTTGCTGGCATTTGCGGAAGAAGCCGTACTCGAAGACGAAGACGATCCGGAAGCATTGATCTCCAAAGAAGGTCGCGAACCTGTCTTTATTGCTGCAAAGACAATTATAGACGCATTAATTTATTAGTGAGGAACGAGAAGAGTGAAGAGCATAGATTACACTGACAAGCAGGTCGAATTTACTTCGACAGCCCTATGAAGGATGTAATGTACTTTCCCCATTCCTTACACCTATTACAACGAATATGTCTGATCAAAATTTTGTAGATTACGTAAAAATAATGTTCCGCAGTGGAAAGGGAGGCGCGGGCAGTGTACACTTTTTCCGGGGCCCGGCGATGCCGAATGGCGGTCCAGATGGTGGTGATGGTGGCCGTGGTGGTCATATTATCCTGGAAGCAGATCCACAGGAATGGACGCTCCTGTCGTTAAGATACTCCAAACATATCTTTGCTGAAGACGGTCAGTATGGCCGCGGTGGCCTGAAAAGCGGCTCCGACGGCAAGGACATCATTGTAAAGGTACCACTGGGAACTGTTGCCAGAGATGCGGAAAGCGGTGAAGTAATTATGGAAATTACGGAACCCGGCGAACGCGTTATCCTGTTCAATGGCGGCCGCGGCGGCAAAGGAAATACCTTTTTTAAAAGTTCCACGCACCAGACACCGCGTTACGCACAGCCAGGCGAAGAAGGTACAGAAACCTGGGTGATCCTCGAGCTGAAAATTTTGGCCGATGTTGGATTGGTTGGTTTTCCAAATGCTGGAAAAAGCACCTTATTGGCTGCGGTTTCTGCGGCCAAACCTAAAATTGGCGATTATCCGTTTACCACCCTCACGCCTAATCTGGGTATTGTATCGCCCCGTCCGGGCCAAACTTTTATCATGGCCGATATTCCGGGCATTATCGAAGGAGCACATGAAGGAAGGGGAATTGGGCACCGTTTCTTGAGGCATATTGAACGAAACAGTATTCTGTTATTTATGATACCCGCCGATACTGACCGGAAAATCAGCGATGAGTACGATATCCTGATCAATGAATTACAGCAGTTCAACCCTGATTTGCTGGATAAACCCCGGGTACTGGCCATCAGTAAGGCCGATTTGATCGATGCCGACCTGGAAAAAATGCTGAAACCAACACTGCCCAAAGATATCCAGGTAATTTATATTTCTGCAGTCACTGGGAAAAACATTCAGGTGCTGCAGGATTTACTGTGGAAGGTACTGAATGACTAATGGTTGGAGATCGGTGCTATTTATGAGTAGTTTTTTTGATTTCAGATTTCAGAGGTAAGATTTGGGTGCTATGGTTGCTGAGCCTGTCGAAGTATGGTTAGGGGCCTGCATGATTCCAAGGGAAGAAAAATACCCATTGTGACAAATTGGGAGAAACCCGGCTGATCTGCTGTTGCAATTCATTTATCAGGCCTTCTAAGATATCATTAACGACCATAAAATCGGCTTTGATCTCCTGTACTTTGTCGCCTAATGTGATAGTTGCTCCTGTTACCCCCAAGTCAAGGTTGATGTGCGCATTCATGCCCATCATCAGGTGTTGGAGGATGGTAAGTTGTTCGTTTTTGGCAGCAAAAGCGAGTGCCCAAGATTTGGAAACCGGACCATTGAACTGGTAATTCCGGTAAGCATCTATGTAGAACCGGGCAAACCTGACATCAAATTTTTCCATTCGCTCCTTGTCGGCAAAACGCCCGTCCTGTATTCCTTTTTTGATTTCGGCAGTAGTACGGCGGTAAACGTAAGCGAAAATGCTCAGGTAATTGCGGTTAGCCACGCATTCATCAATGATCTTGTCGAGTTCGAGCAGAACTTCATCAATAGATTGCGGGTCGGGTAAATTTAGGTTGGACATGTTAATCAGTTAATGAGTTACCAGTCGTAAAGTACACTTAAGCAATGCTTGACGGTGTAATCTACGACTGATAACTCATCAACAACCTTACAAACTCAACTTTTTCGTCACGACATCCTTCCCCTCCATGATAGATTTCCGACCGAAAGTGAGGCCGACGGTATCGGCACCGATCAGGATGGTATCGCCTTTTTGATACAAACCAGCCAGCAGGTATTTGGACAATTCGTTGATGAGTTCGCGCTGAATAGTTCTTTTGAGCGGCCGGGCACCGTATTGCGGGTCGTAACCATGCTCGCTCAGTAATTTAGCGGCATCTTTCGACAACTCTAACTGAAGTTCCTGGCGGGTAAGCATGCCTCGGATATCTTCCATCAAAATGCTGAGAATCAGACTAATCTGGTCCTTTTGCAGCGGATGGAATACCACGACTTCGTCGATACGATTGAGAAATTCCGGGCGCAAATGCAGTTTCAACGCATCCATTACTTCTTCTTTGGCTGATTCCAGAATTTCGCCTTTACGGTTCTCCGGCATCTCATTGAAATTTTCAAATACTTCCTGGATTTTGTCACTTGCCAGGTTAGAAGTCATGATAATAATTGTATTTTTAAAGTTGGCGGTACGTCCTTTATTGTCGGTGAGGCGCCCATCATCAAGTACTTGCAACAAGATATTAAACACATCCGGGTGCGCTTTTTCGATTTCATCGAGCAAAACAATACTGTACGGTTTGCGGCGAACAGCTTCTGTGAGTTGACCACCTTCATCGTATCCCACATATCCCGGAGGGGCACCCACTAAACGGCTGACGGAATGTTTTTCCATATACTCCGTCATATCGATCCGGGTAATGGCTTTTTCATCGTCGAACAATACATCTGCGAGTGCTTTGGCCAATTCCGTTTTACCCACGCCTGTTGGTCCGCAGAAAATGAATGATCCAATGGGTTTATCAGGGTCGCTGAGTCCTGCGCGGTTGCGGCGAATGGCATCGCTGACGAACCGCACGGCCTCCTCCTGTCCAATCACCCGTTTATGAATTTCGGCTTCCAATTGGAGCAGGCGTTCCTTTTCACTTTGCAACATTTTGGAGATAGGAATACCCGTCCAGCGGGCCACCACATCGGCGATATCGTTGGCAGTGACTGTTTGGGTAGTCATGCGGTTTTCGGGAGCTAATTGCGCCAGTTTCTCTTCCGCAGCCTTCAGCATCGCTTCCTGCGCGGGGATATCGTTGAATTTTATTTTAGAGGCTTCTTCAAAATTGCCTTCCCGTTCGGCACGGGTGTAGCGGGTATGCAGATCTTCTTGTTTTTGTTTACAATTCTGGATCGCTTCCACGATTTCCTTTTCATTCTGCCATTGCGCCCGAAGTCCATCGAGTTTTTCCTGAATATTAGAAATTTCCTTGTTCAGGTTATCTAATTTACGTTCGTCTTTTTCGCGTTTGATGGCTTCCCGTTCAATTTCGAGTTGACGGAGTTGACGGTCGAGTTTGTCTACTTCTTCCGGGACAGAATCCAGTTCGAGGCGCAATTTTGCACTGGCTTCATCGATAAGGTCAATGGCTTTGTCCGGGAGTTTGCGTTCGCTAATATACCGGTGACTGAGTTCGGCGGCGGCAATAATGGCATCGTCGAGAATTTGAACTTTGTGGTAGTTTTCATACTTTTCGCGTAGGCCACGAAGAATAGAAATAGTATCCTCCATTGAAGGTTCATCGACCATGACAGCCTGGAAGCGACGCTCAAGGGCTTTATCGCTTTCGAAGTATTTCTGGTATTCGTCGAGTGTAGTGGCACCGATGGTGCGAAGTTCGCCACGAGCCAAGGCTGGTTTGAGGATATTGGCGGCATCCATCGCACCTTGTCCACCGCCTGCACCCACTAATGTATGGATCTCATCGATGAACAAGATCACCTGATCATTAGAATCGGTCACCTCCTTAATGACCGCTTTGAGGCGCTCTTCAAATTCTCCCTTGTATTTTGCGCCGGCAATAAGTGCTGCCATATCGAGCGAAAAAATTTTCTTACTGCGCAGGTTTTCGGGGACGTCCGATTTTACAATCCGCCAGGCAATCCCTTCCACAATAGCGGTTTTACCCACACCCGGATCACCAATAATAACAGGATTATTCTTTTTCCGGCGACTGAGAATATGTAACACGCGGCGAATTTCCTCATCGCGGCCAATAACTGGGTCAAGTTTGCCGTTTTCGGCCTGCTCGGTGAGATTAACAGCGTATTTATTCAGGGCATTAAAAACAAGTTCTGTCGTTTGATCGGTGACTTTCCTGCCTTTACGGAGTTCTTTCACTGCCGTAGCTAACACTTCAAAGGTAGCCCCTTGTTCGCGTAAAAGGCGAGCCGTTTTATCCGCACATTTAGCGAGGCCGAGCAACAACAATTCAACAGAGATATACTCGTCGCCATATTCTTTCAGTAAGCCTTTGGCGTTGGCTACTGCTTTGTTGGCATCGTTGGTTAAATATTGTTTGTCGGCACCCTGTACGCGGGGCGTTTCCCAAATTAATTTTTGGAGTTCCTCTTC
>JBILHQ010000319.1:0-5023 GCA_044350415.1 Saprospiraceae bacterium
ACTTGTAACCCGATAGTTGTTTGTTTTTCAGGGAGTCCCAAAGCAATGCCTCTGCAACGGTGGGTTGATACCTGTTCTCCTTGGCATACCCAAATAACCTGGGTGGTGCCTCATGAAACATTTTCATCGAAGTGGAGGAGCGTTTTTTTTTCATGCTATTCATTTTTACGGTAAAAAAAACAGGAGGAATGCTACGGCAAAAATAGATACTTTGGTGTTATTGGGCAATACTGGCAACCTTTAAAAATATTAAGACCTGTTTGATAGTTTTTTTAGCGAAATGGTATGCCTGTTTTTCCTCTTGTAATGGGGCGTGTTGTGGTTGCCCGACCCCATTGCCCCCTGTTTCTGGACGTTTTGTGGTGGTGGCGCGCCCCACCATCACAGAACGCCCTGCAACAGGGGGCTAGAGGGTCGCGCACCCCACCACCACCAAACGTCCTGTTTTTATGTCGTTGAATGTTTAACAGGAGGCTTGCAGGGGTAACGACACTAATGCAAGTTTTTTAAAATAATCCAGATATTGTCAGTTTATTTGATCCGTTATTTTTTGTAATCACCATTAAATTTGACTGTTCGTGATTGGCCATGGAAAAGGACATCCAGAAAGATGCGGGTTTTACCGATTCGGGTAAACCAGACAGGGAAATGAAAGCAGGAACCAATCACTTGTTCCTGGTGGGGATAGATGACTATCCTGATCATCCTTTGTACAACTGCGTCAGAGATTTAACCGTACTGCGGGAAGTACTGCTGGAGCGGTATTGTTTTGAACCGCAATCCATCAAAGTATGCCTGAATAAAGAGGCTACCCGGGCCAATATTCTACAGATATTAAGGCAGTATGTTGCTGTTGTCGAAGAGCACGATAATTTTATTTTTTACTTTTCCGGACACGGTATGGTTGATCCGCTGGATGGGGAAGGATATTGGCTTCCTTCGGATTGTTCGCTGAGTGATTTTGCGATTAATGGCATCGGCAACAAAGACGTTCTTAAGTTGATCAAGGCGCTCAAAGCCAGGCACATTTTGCTGCTGGTTGACTCCTGCTTTTCCGGCGCTGTTTTTAATCAGAAATTAATGATACCGACTATTCCTGCCGATCGGGTAGGCGCACATAAATCCAGGTGGGCATTTACTTCCGGGCGAACAGAACCGGTATTGGATGGAAAACCGGGGCACCACAGTCCATTTGCGGAGATGTTGATCAAATGTCTTAAACGCAACCAGGAAGACAGGTTATTCTCTTCCACGCTCTTTAATGATGTAAAAGTGGCTGTCAGCAATAATGCAGCGCAAGAGCCGGATGCAAGGATGCTGCAAAATACAGGAGATGAAGGAGGACAGTTTATTTTTTACCTAAAAACGCTTTCAGTTCCTGTTGTTCATGCCAATACTACAGTAGACACAGCGGCGCAAATTCCGGCAACTGAACCAGCCAACCTCGCGCTGTTGGTATCTGCAGAATGGCGCGCCATAAAAGCAAGTACCATCGCTGAGGAACTCGCCCGTAGTAATGATGCCGATAAACGCTTATTGGCTGAGCGGGGAGCCCTGTTGGCGGTGGAAGGATTAAATTATCATTATGCAGGTGATCATCAAAAGGCTTTCGAACACATTTGGGAAAGTGCCTTGCTGGGAGATGCACAAGGGCAGGCTCAATTGGCTAACTTTATTTCAGTGGGGCATGGTATGGAAAAGGATATCGATGAAGCGATTAAATGGGCTACGCTATCTGCCGAACAAGGCCATGCAACAGGGATGTTTAATCTGGCTGTCTTTTATTTCAAAGAAAAAAAGGATGATGTATCTGCGGTGAAATGGCTTCGGCTGGCTGCCAATCAGGACGACGGGGAGGCCCAATACCAGCTGGCCAAATTCCTGTATAACGGTCAGGGCGTGGAAAAAATTTTTGCTGAAGCCGTCAAATGGTACCGGCTTGCCGCAGAGCAAAAAGTAGCCGCTGCACAAAATGGACTGGGCTGGATGTATTTTAAAGGGGAAGGGCTGGAAAAAAATTACCAGGAAGCCCTGAAACTATTCAAGTTGGCTGCTGCTCAGGGATTACCCATGGCAGAAAATAATGTTGGATTAATGTACGACAAAGGCTATGGTGTTGACCGGAATGATGCCGAAGCAATTAAATGGTATAAAAAGGCAGCTGAGCATGGTGAAGGATGGGGCTATAGCAATTTAGCATGGATGTACTACGATGGGCGAGGGGTTGAAAAGAACTACCAACTGGCTTATCATTATTTTTCACAGGGTGCTCAAAAAGGGAACCCCGGTGCACAAAATGGGTTAGGGTTGCTGTATCTGAATGGCCATGGCGTCGATATGAGTGGCGAATCAGCCTGTAAATGGTTTCTTTTGGCCGCAGAAAACGGTCACGATATCGCGCAAAATAATTTGGGAGTCATGTATGATTATGGACGCGGTATTGAAAAGAATTCAGCAGCAGCCCTGAAATGGTATCATTCGGCCCATGAACAAGCTAATATTGATGCACCATCGAATTTAGGTTCCATGTATGCTTATGGCCGGGGTGTCGACCAGGATTTTGAAACGGCTAAAAAATGGTTTGAGATAGCCATTAAAAGAGGCAATAAAAATGCCCTTAATTACATCGGACAGCTGTATTTGTATGGCTTAGGCACCGATAAAAATTATGACGAGGCTGTTAAATGCTTCCAATTGGCCGTAGAGCAAGACAATGCTCAGGGTTACAGCAATATGGGCTACGTGTTGTACCATGGTTATGGGGTCGAAAAAAATTATGAAGAGGCCAGGCGGTATTTTGAAAAATCTGCACAGTCGGGAAATGCTTTTGGACAGGCCAATTTAGCGTTGATGTGTGTCGAAGGCCAGGGCGGTGAAGTGGACTTCGAATCGGCATACCATTGGAGTAAGTTATCCGCCATGCAAAAAGACCGCCTGGGCCAATATGTCATGGGATACCTATTTCAAAAAGGTATGGGCGTTGACCGCAACCAGGAGGAAGCCATCAAATGGTACCGACTGGCGGCAGCACAGGGACAAGTCAGGGCACAACTCCATCTTGCAATTATTTATGGCAATGGCACAGGCACAACCAGGGACTACGATGAATCCTTTAAATGGTTGAGATTGGCCGCAGATCAAAATAGCCCCAGTGCATTTGCCCAGATGGGACAAATGACGGAACTGGGACAAGGTATCCCGGTAAACCTTGAGGAAGCTTTTCAATGGTACAAAAAATCTGCTGACCTGGGCTATAGCTGGGGACAGTATTACCTGGGAAAAATGTATGAACTGGGCCGTGGTGTGGCACAAGACAAGACATTGGCCATCTTTTGGTATGAAAAGTCGCTTGAAAATGGATTGCTGGCCGCGCAATTGCGGTTGGATAATTTGAGAATGGAATTGTGAGGTGTAAAGGGAGGGTGGGATGAGATGTGCAACCCCGGTGCTGCAGAATGGTATTTATTTTACAAGATTTTCCTATGTCTTATACTATAACCAACAATTTGCCGGAGGATCAAAATATAACGATCCTGCAACCCGTGCTTATTTCAGGCCAGAATTTACGTTTTGGTGAATACCTGTAAAGATGGCATCATATTTGTTTCATTCTGAATTATCTGCATATCTTTTTCAATTAAATCCAAAACAATACAATTATGAAATACATCTTTTGGCTCACTTTTTTGTGGGGAGCCCTTGTCGTGATTAAGGAGAACAATCATTCAAAATTTGCCTTGGATGCAGAATATGTAACCAATAGTTCCCAACCAAATTATTATGGTAGCAATAACAGCAATAATTTTTCACCATCCGCACAGAACAATAATATCTATTCTAATGGTGGAACACACGATATTAAGTCAATAAAAGAGTTGGAAAGTCTCGAAGCACAGGCGCATAAACCCAAAAAAAAGAAGAAAACACGGGCCTATACATCTGCCAATGAACTTAACTACTTTCCGAACAATACATACAGTTATCCTGAAATAAATACCTGGCCCCTGGGCGGCTATAAGCACTTGCCAAGTTCTGCCTATAATTATAAGCCTGTTACAAACACCAGTACCACAAGTAACTATTGGAACACCCCTTCCTCATCGACAGGTACTGGTGGAATTTACTCCGGTAATACGTATACCACCGATGATACTTATGTCCAGAATGGGACAGAATATTACTCCAATGCCACCTATAAGACTACAGGCCAGCCTAAAGTAAAAAGGAATATGGCTACCAGACATAAATTCCTGAAAGAAAAAGGATTTGATGAAGTACCGGAAGGCTATGAGGTTGACCATATTATCCCTCTATCGCAAGGTGGCAGTGATACGCCCGATAATATGCAACTCCTTACCAAAGAAGAACACCGCCAAAAGACTGCCAGAGAAAGGGCAGGTACCTCACATTCCAGTTCCACTTACACGCCAGCCAGTTATTTTTCAACACCCACTACAACTGCTTCCGGCTTAAACTTTTCCCCAAGTGCGAGTCCGGTTATTCATACCGGCCCACGCGGAGGACAGTATTATATCAACGATAACGGTAACAAGACGTATATCAAAAAGGGACATTAATCAATTCACCAATATTCAAAATTCAAAATTCAAAAAATCATGATCAGAGAATTCAGCCCGTCGGTAATTGAAAAAATAATGAGTTATGTCTACTGTCTGGTAGATCCCATTGATAATGAAATATTTTATATCGGGAAAGGAGTTGGTAACAGGGTATTCCAACACATGTATGATGCATTGGAGACAACTAATGCATCAGATAAACTGGATCAAATCAGGCGAATCAAAGAACAAGGGATGATGCCCAAACATTACATCATCTGCATGCATCTCACTGATAAAGAAGCCAGAGTTCTGGAGGCCACACTCATGTAAGCCACCCACCACCCCCATCTACCCACCACTTATCGGTTCAGGTCTGGGGCTTCCAAAAAGGCGGCAGTAATTGTGTGAGTTGAGACGGCTTAGTAAAAGCAATTCTGTTGAGCACGTCCTGGAGCCATTCT
>JBILHQ010000320.1:0-5013 GCA_044350415.1 Saprospiraceae bacterium
GTTATTATGTGGTGGACATACTTGGAATGCAAAAATGGGGAAAACCATTTATTGTATTCGGGACCAATGCGATATTAGCTTATTTAGTGTCGGAGTTACTCGTGACCATCCTTAATATTTATATACAGGTACAGGGGCCCGAAAAAGTAATGGGCGGCTATGAGGCAGGTTATACCTATCTCTTTACTTCCTGGATGGGACGAACGGAAATTTCTTCGTTATTGTATGCGCTTTTTTACACCAGTATTTGCTGGTTAATCGTTTACATATTTTATAGAAAAAACATATTTTTAAAGGTGGGGTAAATACCTGGGTGTGTTTTTGCCCGCCGATTTAAAGTCGGCGGTTACAAGATGATCGATACCTCCGGAACTTAATAGTCATCCAACGTCAACCGGTATTTTTGTTTATTCCGCAAGTATAGAGTACTGTACAATAGATGGACTTGGGAATTACGCATGTGAAAATACTTGGCCATTTGTTTGAAAAAGCGGCAAGAGAATTCAGCAGAAATCGATTGCTATAATAAACAAGGGTATAATTTTTTATTTTATAAAACAACCGCCTACATTTACGATTTCAAATCGTAAATGTATATGAACAAAAAAACGACATCCTCCAGAAGGAAGTTTCTCCAGCAAATGGCCCTCACATCGGCGGCCGTTGCCACAGGTGCCCAAGCACTTGCCCACGACAATGCTGTACCCACCTTTAATATCTTGAAACGCATCGATGGTATTGGGCCCAACGACAATATCAATATCGGCCTGATCGGCGCTGGTGGGATGGGTACGCAGGATACGATAACAGCGCTCAAAGTTCCGGGCGTCAAATTAGTAGCCGTTTGTGACCTTTATGATGGTCGGTTGAAAGCGGCCAAAGAAAAGTGGGGGCAGGAAATTTTCACCACCCGCGTTTACAAGGAATTGCTGAACAGAAAGGATATCGATGCGGTGATTGTCGCCACGCCTGATCACTGGCACCAGCAAATATCCATCGATGCCATGAAGGCCGGCAAACACGTGTATTGCGAAAAACCCATGGTCCATGCGGTAACGGAAGGACCAGCAGTAATTGCGGCCCAAAAAGCCACAGGAAAAATTTTTATGGTGGGCAGTCAGGGCGTTTCCTCTTTGGGCAACGAAAAAGCCAAACAACTCCTGAAAGAAGGTGCCATCGGACAGCTCAACTACGCCGAGGGTTTCTGGGCACGCCGCGCACCAGTAGATGTGTGGCAATACCCTATTCCGGAAGATGCCTCTAAG
This sequence comes from Saprospiraceae bacterium, assembly GCA_044350415.1. Taxonomy (GTDB): domain Bacteria; phylum Bacteroidota; class Bacteroidia; order Chitinophagales; family Saprospiraceae; genus M3007. The sequence goes on from JBILHQ010000320.1 coordinate 1,266, forward strand.
ATAACGGTGGATTGGGATACCTACGTGAGTAATACCACCAAACGCGATTTCGATGCAATGCGTTTTTTCCGCTGGCGCAATTATACGGATTACGGTACCGGTATGGCGGGCGATTTGTTCGTACACTTGTTTTCAAGCCTGCATTTTATCACCAACTCTTTCGGACCCCATAAAATTTATTCCACGGGTGGATTGCGTTACTGGAAGGATGGCCGCGAAGTACCGGATGTATTGCTCGGCACCTTTGATTATAAAGATACTGCAGCACATCCAGCCTTCAACCTTTCTCTGCGTTGCAATTTTGTAGATGGCACCAGTGGAACTACTTACCTGAAATTGGTGGGAAGCGAAGGTGCTATGGATGTGACCTGGGATTCGGTGACCCTGAAGCGCAATAAAACCATAGAAACGGTTGATCCGTTCTTAATTGAGCAACAAAAAAACAGTAATACCAACAATCCAGGGCGCAAGAAAATGGTACCACCAGAATCTGTGGTTTTCGCTGCCGAAGAAGGTTATTTAGGTGGTCCTTATGACCACATGGCCAATTTCTTCGGCGCTATCCGGAATAATGGATCGGTGATGGAAGATGCTACCTTTGGATACCGCGCCGCTGCACCTGCGCTTTTATGCAACGATAGCTATTACCAGGATGCCCCAATGTTCTGGGATCCGGAAAAAATGGTGATGGTGAAAAAATAACCAGTATCGCTTCCCGGAAAGGCTTAATTATTAACTCAACTTTTTTTGATACACACATATGAAAAAAAATACTGCTCTCTTTTTTACTATGGCTGTTTTGTCCATAGCCATAGCATGTAACACCACTCAAAAAACGGGCACTACATCTGCCATCAGCCTGTTCGACGGCAAAACCCTTACTGGCTGGCACTTATTCAACAGCAAGGCGCCTGTAAATAACTGGAAGGTGGAAAATGGTGCAATGGTATGCCTGGGTGCAGCCAAAGATGCTCACGGTGGCGATCTCGTCTCCGATATGACTTATGATAATTTTGAACTGAGTTGGGAATGGAAGGTCGATAAAGGCAGTAACAGCGGCGTCATGTACCACGTGGTAGAAGATGCTAAATATGAGGCTCCCTACCAAACTGGTCCGGAATACCAGATTATCGACGATATTGGCTTTCCCCAAAAATTAGAAACCTGGCAAATGGCGGGTGCCGACTACGCAATGACGGTTCCTAATGAAAAAAAGAAATTAAAACCAGTAGGAGAATGGAATACCAGTAAAATCAGCTACAACAAAGGCAAAGTGGAACACTGGCTGAATGGCGAAAAAATCCTGGAATTCGATCGCAATTCAGCAGCATGGAAAAACCAACGCGCCACTGGTAAATGGAAAGATTATCCTGACTACGCTTCAGTGACGAAAGGACATATTGCCCTGCAAGATCATGGTAACCGGGCGTATTACCGGAATATTACGATTGTTAAGTTATAATCCAACCAATAAAAAAGTCGCCCCGGAAACCCGGAGCGACTCTTTTATTATTTATTGTTACTCACCCGATCGTAAATCGGATCAATCGTAAATCGATATTACATCATACCGTCCATGCCGCCCATTCCTGGGTGTCCACCGCCCATTGGCGATTTTTTCTCCGGCTTGTCATTAATCACACACTCTGTAGTGAGCACCAATGAAGAAATCGAAGCAGCATTTTCAAGTGCGATACGGGTAACTTTAGTTGGGTCAATAACACCAGCCTTTTTCAAGTCTTCGTATTGATCCGTACGGGCATTGTAGCCAAAGGCACCGCTACCTTCTAATACTTTATGGAAAATCAGCGATCCATCCACACCAGCATTTTCAGCGATGATACGAATAGGTGCTTCAAGGGCTTTACGAACGATACCCATACCAATGGTTTCATCTTCGTTGGCACCTTTTTGTTTTTCCAGAGAGGAAATAGCACGCACGAGCGCTACACCACCACCAGGAACGATACCTTCTTCGATGGCAGCGCGGGTAGCATTAAGAGCGTCATCAACACGGTCTTTTTTCTCTTTCATCTCTACCTCTGTAGATGCACCCACGTAAAGAACAGCAACACCACCTGCCAGTTTGGCAAGACGCTCCTGTAATTTTTCGCGGTCGTAATCGCTGGTAGTGGCATCGATCTGTTGTTTGATCTGGCTTGTACGGGCTTTGATAGCCTCGTTATTGCCTTTTCCACCTACAACAGTTGTATTGTCTTTGTCCACTGTCATACGCTCGCAGGAACCCAAGTGCTCCAATCCGGCGTTTTCAAGTTTATAACCCTGTTCTTCGCTGATTACTGTACCACCAGTAAGGATAGCCAGATCTTCGAGCATTGCCTTCCGGCGGTCGCCAAAACCCGGTGCTTTTACAGCAACCACTTTCAGGCCAGCGCGAAGGCGGTTCACCACCAACACACCGAGAGCCTGACTGTCGACATCTTCAGCGATGATCAACAATGGACGGCCGGTTTGCAGTGATTTTTCAAGAACAGGAACAAGTTCCTGCATATTGCTGATTTTTTTATCAGTGATCAGGATATACGGATTTTCGTAATCTGCGATCATTTTTTCAGCATCCGTAATGAAATATGGGCTGAGATAACCACGGTCAAATTGCATACCGATTACTTCTTCCACATAAGTTTCAGTGCCTTTTGCTTCTTCGACAGTGATAACACCGTCTTTAGTGACGCGTTTCATGGCGTCGGCGATTAACGAACCAATAGTGTCATCATTATTGGCAGAAATTGCAGCCACTTGCTGAATTTTTCCAAAATCGTCGCCAATTTGCTCGCTTTGTTCCTTCAGGTTAGCGATAACTATTTTCACCGCCTTGTCAATGCCGCGCTTCAGGTCCATTGGATTAGCACCAGCAGAAACGCTTTTAAGACCAGCATTAACGATCGCCTGTGCGAGCACAGTTGCAGTAGTAGTACCGTCACCGGCAGCGTCAGCAGTTTTGCTGGCCACTTCTTTAACCATTTGTGCCCCCATGTTAGCGATAGGGTCTTCCAGTTCAATTTCTTTGGCCACACTCACACCGTCTTTAGTGATAGTTGGCGCGCCGTATGATTTTTGGATAACCACGTTACGACCTTTTGGGCCGAGGGTTACTTTTACCGCATTAGCGAGTTCGTCGATGCCCTGTTTAAGTTTTTCGCGGGCTTCTGTATTGAATGTTATTTGCTTTGCAGCCATATCGTGTTTGAAGAGTTAAATTTTTGAGTTCGTGGAATTGGTTAAAATATGCCATTTATTGCTTGGGCATACCCAGTAACCATGAATAAGGAGAATTAAAGAATCACTAAGATTTCTTCCTCGCGCATAATCAGGTAATCAACATCTTCGAAGGTGATTTCCTGACCCGAGTATTTACCGTATAACACGATATCACCGGGAGTAACAGTCATCAGATTGCCGTCTTTACCGGGTCCAACTGCGATTACTTCGCCGCGTTGTGGTTTTTCTTTGGCTGTGTCTGGGATAATGATACCGCCTTTTGTTTTTTCTTCAGCGGGAGCAGGCTTGATAATTACACGATCTGCTATAGGTTTCATACGTGTTGAATTATTATGTTTTGTGAATGTGCGAAAATAATAAGAGTTACCGAAGAAGATTCGGATAAACCCCAATTAACAGACTTCGTGCCAATATCGGATTTCTGACATTTTTTCAGGTCGGTATGAAGGGGATGTCAGGTCAAAAGCAGTACATAGACCAAATTGGCAGAAGAAAAACTACAATT
>JBILHQ010000152.1:0-15598 GCA_044350415.1 Saprospiraceae bacterium
GCGGCTATTATGATTACCAGCATCTCGTGAAAGACTATAAGGAATTCACCAATTTTTCCCCCAATGCCTTCTATTTGCAGGAAGCAAAAGCACCCGAACGGCATTTTGGGATTCGGGAAACCTGAGAGCATGCCTGGTTTTTTTTCTTCCTGAAAACCAGACATGCTCTGAGAATGTCTATTTTATACCACTAAATCACCCTGTTGGGCCCGGAACTTTGCATCATCGCTTACTTTTTTATCAACAGGACGATTATGCAACGAAGAAAGTTTCTCCTGGCTATGGCAACCGTAATTCCGGCCGCTGCCTGTTCGCCATTAAAAAAATGGAATCCCCCACCAGTAAAAGGATTTGTGCTCAAAGCTGGTGTGAGCCGCTTTGGGGTGCCAACGCCATTCCGGGGTGCCAATCCTAATGACCTGAAAATATCCACCAAAGACACTGGCGGACTGCTTTCCACTTTTGAGTATACAGGAGTTGAAAAAACCGGACCGTCGTTGCACCTCCATCTTTACCAGGACGAGGTGTTTTATGTCGTGGAAGGCGAATACCTCTTTCAGGTAGGGAATGAAAAGCAATTGCTTGGGGCTGGTGACACCATTCTTTTACCCCGTAATATTCAACATTCGTGGGTGCAGGTGTCTGAAAAAGGAAAACTCTTTTATTTCTTACAACCCGCAGGAAAAATGGAGGAATTTTTCTTAGCTATGACCCAGATGGGAAGCACTGCCACTGCTGCAGAAAGAGAAAAGGTGGGCCAGGACGCAGGCATCAAAAATACCGGCCCAGGCTTAAATGCTGCCGACAAGCACGTATTGAGTGATCATTTGAGCAATGGTATGGTGATTCGGTCGGGCAAAAGTCGATTTGCACAAACCACCAAAATCAATGGCGTGAGCCCCAACGATATCAAAATTTCGGGCAAAGATTCCAATGGGGAACTGTCCATATTTGAATATACCGGAAAGGAAAAAGGTGGCCCACCGCTACACGTTCACCCACACCAGGATGAAATTTTTTACGTTTTGGAAGGGGCCTATTTGTTTCAGGTGGGCGATGAAAAACACCAGCTTCAGGCGGGTGATATCATCTTTTTACCAAGAGGAGTGCCTCATGCATTCGCACAATTGACGGACGTGGGCAAAATGTTGTTTTTTTTCCAGCCATCCGGCAAAATGGAGGACTTTTTCAGGGCTTTGGACAAAACCCAGGGTATTCCAACACCGGAAGAAGGGGCGAAGCTGTTTGCGGATCATGATATGAAAATTGTGGGGCCACCGTTAATGTAAATTGGGGTATTCTGTGTTCCTTCAGCAATTACTTAACCCCATCACTGCGCCACCAACACATCGCCTTTTACCAGCACGATCCGGCCAGGCTCCACTTCCACTTTTGCCAGGAAGAAAAAAACACCGGTGGGAACTTTTTTGCCCCGAAAAATACCGTCCCAACCATCAGCTGGATTGTTGGTCAGGAAGTCGTGTCTTTCAAATACGGTTTCCCCCCAACGGTCGTAAATCGACAATTGAAATACCGGAAGCGGTTTTTCACTGTACAGCGAAAAGCGATCGTTGCCACCATCGGCTCCCGGATAAAAAATGTTGGGGGCAAATATGGGGGGCTCCACTTCGACCAACAAACTGTCACTACCAGGGCACCCACCTTCATCGTAAACAGTGAGCGTAATCCAGCTGCTTTTTTCGGGTCGGAATTGGTGCGTCAGGCAATCAGGGCAATCACTGCTGTTGGGCGGATTCCAGGAAGTCGCCACAATGGGTACATTCGTCGTGCCTTCCAGGGTAATGACATCGCCTGGCCGGATTGGACGGACTGCATACCTGAGAAACAGGTTCACATATACGCTGTCAGGCTGGCCCAGATTCACCCGAACGGGCTCGTTAAAACAGCCCGAAGCATCCAGTACCACCAATTTATGGTTGCCCGCATGCACCATATCAAAATCGGGATCGGGGGAAATATGCTGCCCGAAATCAATGGAGTATTGGTAGGGCGGTGTGCCGCCATTGGGCGCGCCCAGCACAATCAGTCCATCAGAAAAGCCAAAACACGATGGTGGTGTCACAGCATAAGTGAATGCAGGAGCCGCAAGGGGCACCAGCAGCGAATCTGCTGTAGTGGCCGTCATGCTGCAGCCATTCAGGTATGCAATGGCTTTGTATCTTCCGGGTGCCAGTACAGAAAAGGTAGATGCCGGGCCTTCCTGAAACAATGAATCATCGTAAATCCATTGAATACCGTCGAAGTTGCCGGTAGCGGTCAGCGTATCCGGACAAATGCCGTCGCCCGTCAAAGACAAGTGCACTTCGGGCCTTCGCTGTACCTGTCCGGAGAAAAAAGCCGCATAACTGGCGTCTTTCCAGCGTTCCACAATCGCCGCCTGCATAGCACCACCCGATGCTATGCTCATATCTTTTATGGTCCCTGTATGTCCAAATATCTGTGCGCTGTAGGTAACAAAATCGGAATTGCCGCGCACATCCACCGGCTGACCAATGTCTACGGGTATTCCGTTGAGTTTAACCGTGACGGTGGAGTCGCGCAGGGCTACCACCATGACCCTTCCATCAAAACGAATGGTATTCATTTGGTTGGGCATATAGATATTATTCAGGGTATTGGGAAGTCCGCAATTAATGGGCGGAATAAACATAAGCGACGCCGTTTTTAGACTGGAACTGCCCTCGTTAATCCCTCCAACTTCCTGGTACATAAATGCTGGTTCGGAAGTGCGGATATAAACATTGCCCGTAGGTAAAAAGTAATAATAAGGTAAAACAAAGTATTCTCCAGCCTGAAGGACTTTGGCTGGGATAATTTGTTCATCATTAATCCAGACCTTGGTATTGTTATAATGTGCCACCACGATCGGGTGTTCCAAAGAGGTGGGTCCATTTCCCTGACAAAGAATATATTGTTTTCCAACACTTTCCAGGGGCAAAATTTGATCAGCGCCGATATCATTGGCATCATAGACGACCGGGGCACCCAACCAGGAGCCACAATTGACAGCTACTGGTTTGGAGGCAGTGACCAACGATCCCATAAAACCATTCCGAGGTTGCTCATCGAAAATACCACCTATAAAATGCGCATAAACGATCGATTCTCCCCGTTGCAGGGTTACTATGACCGGGCTGGGGCTCATCTCTTCCAGTAGGGGATCAAAGCCTGATAAGGTCACCAGTGTTTCGTCGGCAGTTGCCATGATCCCAACAAAATTATTCCGGCTTCCGGTCTTATCTGTTCCCTGAAACAGGTGGCCAATCCGAAATATCTGCCCCAAAGCAGATCGCCCTTTACATGTCAGGTAACAGGCATTTCCATCAGTTTCATTAAAAACCCGGAAGCCTGCGTGAAATGGTTTGGAGCCATGCAAAACCAGTCCTGCTGCGGGCAGTATTTTTTGCAATAAAACATCCGGTACGAGAATTTGGCTGTAGGTATCGCTCAGTTTGTAGCGGAAAGGCTGTGCATTACTCACCATCACCTGCTGCACAAAATTCCCTGCCCCATCCAGAATGGTCACCGGGAAAGGTACTTCTTCCGGCGTGGTCAGGTCGATGAACTGATCACCCACGGCCATTTCCGGATACATTGGCGGAATCCAGTGAATGGTGTCTAATTGGGCCAAAAGCCGTGTTGGGCCAGCCCAAAGCACCAAAAAAAGGTAAAAAAAACGGAAAGATTCTATTCTCATCTTCATTTTAATAAAACCGTGTATGCTGCCAAGATACAAGGAAAGGGGAGATAAGATTCGATCGTTCTGGCGAAATGTCCAAATTTGCTGCAAATACTAGCGGTCCCTTTTGAGTGAAAACAAGAAGAAATTTTATTTATGGTCCCGTCCTGCCAGGTAGGCCAGGTAGGTATTGATGTGCCTGTCCTTTTTGGCCGGGTAAATATCGGCTACTGTGACCATAATTCCTGTCTCTTCCACCCCGCCAAAATGCACATTGATAGCAGTCCCAAACGTGCGCATGGTAGGAGAAAGATTCATATAGGAATTGAACAGCGGTGGAATGTTTTCGCCCAGCGACCGAACGATTTTATTCATCAGCACATAACCCTTTTGATAAGGTAAGTGTTGGATTTGCTCCATAAAGTCGGGACACTCGTGCTGCATGACCAATGGGTGCGGGATAATGACTAATTTATCGGGATCGGGGAAATAATGGTGCATAAACCGCAGCAGGTGATCACGCGCCTCGCTGTTGTAGGTGGAATACATGGTTATCTTGCCGAAAAAATACCGGATATCGGGATACAATACCGTCAGCGCTCCAAGGCCATCCCAAAGGTTGTCTAAAGAAAAAAGAGTACGCCTGTTTTCTGCCCTGGGCTGATAAAGCGGCTGCACAAAACTCCTGCCCAGCTCAATGGTATCGGGAAAAAACTCCGATTTTAATTTTTCAGAATACTCCACAATTTCAGAGGTACTGAGATGATACGTACCTTGTTCATCGCGGTTATTCCGACATATAGCGAAGCGATATCCGCCCACTATTTCCTTATCCTCCGGATTCCATACGATGAGTTGCTGGTAGGCATACCTGCCATAGTCAAAGTTATCTTCGTCTGACTCTTTGCCGGTACCACCCCCGCCGCCACGGAACGAGAGTTCGCGCAGCCGGCCAATTTCTTTCATCGTATACGGACAGTCGTTACCGTTGATGATATAAATTTCATTATCCAAAAAATGGGTCGGCCGAATGAATCGTTCGGGCGTAAGTTCATTGGCAATGAGGGCTCGGTCTACAGGCGCTATTATTGGCTTCAAATCAATCAATTTACTAAGTGTGGTTATTAGTACGTGAATGCTACAGAACGTACATACTTATTTTACAAAGTCTTCAAACCGCAAGTTGGGGTTATTGTTGCAGGCGTAAATATAGTCCCTTAAAAGGGCAGCCCATGCTTCCGGCTTCCTGCTTTTATCAAAAAAAGATGCAGGTACCGGTTGGCCAAAGGTAATATGAATGTTTTGCCCGCGCTGTTTAAACATTTCATCGGGCAAATATAACATTTCAATATTGGCTTTGATACCTAGTTTTTTTCGCCACCGCGCCAAATTGTAAAACCAGGAAGAATTTTTCCCCTGAATAAAGGTTGGGACGATTGGAAGGTTGTATTTCTGCGCCTTTGCAATAAAACTTTTTTGCCATTCCAGATCGCGGATGCTACCATCGTCCATTTTTCGGGAACATAGTCCGGCCGGAAAAATCAGTATCGCAAAATTGCCTGCATATACCTGTTCAATCACTTCCAGTCCTTTACGCGGATTAGAACCATGTTTATTGACACCTACCACGATGTTCACAAAATTGGGCAAATTGGTGAGAATATCATTCACCACAAAGCGAATATCCTTCCGAACTTTGCCGGTTTGCTGCATTAGTGCCATTCCATCCACACCTCCCAGGGGATGATTCGAGGCGATAATGACACCACCTTCCCGGGGAATATTTTCAAGTCCGCTGCTGGTCGGACTAGTTGACAAATAATCCAGTGCAAAGTCGACAAATGCAAGATCTTCCATGCCTCTGGATATTTCCAGTCCGCGATTGATATCATCCTGGTGGATTGTCTTTTTGAGCCAACTGGTGACGAATCCAGGAAGCCAACGGGCCAATGCCGGATTTTTGTCAGCGATTACTTTTTCAACATCAATTTTTACCTGTTCCAATTCGAATACTTTTTCGCAAAAGTAGTAATGAAAAGTGTTTGGAGGTCAAGGTGTATTGTAATTTGCGGACAAAAACAATGCGCAAATTTTTTTGGCCTCTTTTTCTCTTCTTCACGCTTGCCATTCGCGCACTCTTCCAAGGACATCCCGACTGGGCGGAAGCCTTGTACAGCCGTACCTTTTTTCAAGGCATCCGCTGCTCTTTTGATTACTTATTGGGCTGGATGCCGTTTCCGCTGGAGTATCTTTTGTTTGCCGGGCTGGGCTGGCGTTTGATGTGTGGCATCAGTTGGCTGGTGCGGGCCCAAACCACGTCCATAAAAAAACGCCTGCAACAATCTGGTTTTCATCTGCTCCGTTTTCTATGTGGCATCATTGCCCTGTTTTACTGGTTATGGGGCTTTAACTACAATAGAATACCATTGGAGCAACAGATTGGACTTCCAGTCATTTCACTGACGGCCGATACCCTCGAGGCCATGTTTTTCAGGCAAACACAAGTATTGCTGGAACTACGCGCCAAAATCCAGCCCGATAGCACCCGGATTATTCCCGAAATAATGGTAGCCGACCGCCTGGAGCCCGAAGTGCGCCGATATGTCGAACAACAAATCAAAACACTGGGATATCCGGTAATGGGCAAAGTGCGGGGCCGGCAGCCATTTTGGGAGGGTTTCCTGTTTCGGTTTGGTGCATCGGGTATTTATAATCCATTCTCGGGAGAGAGCAATATGGAACGCGGGCTTTATTTTTTGAGTAAACCCTACGTTCTGGCCCACGAATTCAGCCATGGATATGGCTTTGGCGACGAAGGTGTGTGTAACTTTTTAGGATACCTTTCTTTGAGCCGGTCCGATAATATCTTTTATCGGTATTCGGCAGAGCTGGGCTTTTGGCGCGAACTGGCTGCTGCATACCGGCAGGTGAAACCAGGTGTTTATCAACAATTCAGGGCAGGACTACCACCAGGATTTTTAGCAGATCTGGAACAAATTTATCAACAACTGGACCGTTACCCTGAATTTTTTGCATCTTTTAGGCGGGTTGCGTACGATAAATACCTTAAGGCACAGGGCATTGAAGAAGGGTTGCAGAATTATGATAAAGTGATTGTGTTAGTGCTGGCATGGCAGCAAAAAAAAATAACTGGTGAAACGCGCAAAGTCCCCGGATCATAGACCAACTTCAAAATACCGAATAATATAGTGCGGGGACTTACCTTCGCCCTTCAAATATCAGGAACAAGTATGGAGAATAAAAAAATCCGCAGAGAGGATGCACTCGAGTATCACGCCAAGGGACGCCCCGGGAAAATAGAAGTAGTACCCACGAAAGAAACCCAAAATCAGCGGGACCTGTCTCTGGCCTATTCGCCGGGCGTAGCCGAACCGTGTCTGGAAATCGCCGCCAACCGCGAAGAAGTGTATAAATATACCGCCAAAGGAAATCTTGTTGCGGTGATCACTAATGGTACCGCCGTCCTTGGTCTGGGCGATATCGGCCCGGAGGCAGCCAAGCCCGTGATGGAGGGGAAAGGCGTTCTGTTCAAGATTTACGCTGACATTGATGTTTTTGACATTGAAATCAATACTAAGGATGTCGATAAATTTGTTGAAACCGTTAAATTACTCGAACCAACTTTTGGCGGCGTGAACCTGGAAGATATCAAAGCGCCAGAATGTTTTGAAATTGAACGGCGCCTGCGGGAAGAGATGACTATTCCAGTCATGCACGACGATCAGCATGGCACGGCCATTATTTCCAGTGCTGCCTTACTCAATGCATTAGAAGTAGTGGGTAAAAAACCGGAAGATATCCGGTTGGTAGTAAGTGGTGCCGGCGCTGCTGCTATTTCCTGTGTAAGGCTTTATCTGCAATTGGGCGTGCGCAAGGAAAATGTGATCATGTTTGACAAAGACGGATTGTTGCACCGCGATCGCCCGAATATAACCGACCTGCTGCTCGGCTTTGCTACCGATCAGTTGCCCGTTGATGCTGTGCTTAGCGATGGCATGGTCGGTGCAGATGTGTTTCTCGGATTATCGGCTGGTAATTTGGTCAACCAGGATATGATCCGATCTATGGCTCTCAACCCGATTGTGTTTGCACTCGCCAATCCTGTCCCCGAAATCGGCTATGATGAAGCCATGGCCGCCCGACAGGATTTAATTATGGCGACCGGTCGCTCCGATTTCCCTAATCAGGTGAATAATGTGCTGGGTTTTCCGTATATCTTTCGCGGCGCATTAGATGTGCGGGCGACAAAAATTACGGAGAATATGAAAATGGCCGCCGCCCAGGCATTGGCAGAATTGGCCAAAAAATCGGTGCCTGATATTGTCAATTTAGCTTATAATGAGCGTAATCTCGTTTTCGGCCGCACTTATATTATTCCTAAACCAATGGACCCGCGCCTGCTCACCTGTGTAGCACCGGCGGTTGCCAGAGCGGCCATGGAGGATGGTGTAACACAAAAAAAAATTGACAATTGGGACGAGTATCGCCATACCTTAGAAAAACGACTCGGGCTAGACAATCAAATTTCGCGCATTATCACCAGCAAAGCCCGCCGTTCACCTAAACGGGTGGTATTCGCCGACGCCGAAAATCTTACGGTACTCAAAGCTATCCAACAGGTGCGCGATGAAGGTATTTGTGAACCTATTTTGCTCGGGGATGTAGCAGCGATTGAACAAATTATTCTCGAGAATGGGCTTGATCTTAAAGACGCCAAGATCATCGATACCCGGCGTCCGGAAGACCCGGAAACCCTTCTGCGGTATGCTGATTTGTTCTTTGATAAACGCAAGCGCAAGGGAATTGTCAGGGTTGATGCCCTGAAAATAATTCGCAAACGCAATTATTTCGGTGCGATGATGGTCGAAACGGGTGACGCTGATGTGCTGATTTCTGGCCTGACCCGCAACTATCCTGATACCATACGACCGGCGCTAGAAATCATCGGCCGCCAGGAGGGAGTACACCGGGTAGCAGGTATGTACATCCTGCTTACCAAAAACGGACCACTCTTTTTTGCCGATACTACGGTTAATATAAGTCCCACCGTAGAGGAACTAGTGGAAATAACGGAGCTCACGGCCCGCGCTGTGGAACGTTTCAATATCAAGCCCCGTATTGCGCTGGTGTCCTATTCGAGCTTCGGGAGTGCCAAAGGCGACGATGTGAATAAAATGCGCGACGCTACGGCTATCCTGCAACAAAAGCACCACGATTGGGTCATTGAAGGGGAAATGCAGGCGCACCTGGCGTTCAATATGGAAATTGTTAAAGAGAATTATCCATTTTCAAGATTAGCCGGAGAACCCGCTAATACTATTATTTTCCCTAATCTTTCAGCGTCTAATATCGCCTATAACCTCATGAAAGAAACAGGGAATATCGAGTATATCGGTCCTATTCTGTTGGGTATCCGGAAACCAGTACACGTGCTGCAGTTGGGAAGTACGGTACGGGAAATCGTGAATATGGTAGCATTTGCAGTGGTGGAAGCACAACGGGGGTAAATCCTGCCGTAACTTTAACAGATCATCCAGTTAAACAGGTATATGAAACAATTCGGGTATTTTTACTTCTGCCTTCTGCTGCTTTTTTCGGCAGTATCGGGTGCCGCATTTGCACAGCAAAAAGACATCACGATCGATGATTGTTTTGAGCAATATACTTTTTTTCCTAATAGCGGCCCCGATTTCCGGTTGATGAAAGACGGCCGCCATTATACCTTGTCGGAAAAAGGGAATATCGTGCGGTACGACTTCCTTACCCGCCAACAGGATTCTGTTTTGTTGGAATTCAGTGACTTAAAATTAAAATACGACGACTATTCCTTTAGCGAAGACGAACAACTGATCCTGTTCAGGACCAATACCAAACCTGTTTACCGCCACTCAGTAACTGCCGATTATCATGTTTTCGACCTTCATACCCGGAAACTTTCCCGGGTAAATGATGCAGGACAGCAGGCGCAATTTGTTGCACTTTCGCCCGACAACCGCCATGCAGCATTTGTGATGGGTAATAATGTGTACCTCCGCAACCTGGGCGATGGCCTATTGTCGCAGGTGACCGATGATGGCCGCATGAATGAAATTATCAATGGGCTGCCCGATTGGGTGTATGAAGAAGAATTCAGTCCGGTCAGCGGAGAAGGGATGACCGCTCTGGTATGGAATACTGATGGGGCACGCTTTGCTTTTTTGCAGTTTGATGAGCGGGCTGTACCCGAAATGCCGCTCACCTGGTATGAAGGTGGCACCTATCCCCGGGAAAGTAAATTCAAATATCCCAAAGTAGGTGCCCCCAATGCTGTTGTTAACCTGAAAATTTATGACCTGGAAAATGGTACACTGGCAGGTTGCCCCGATATCAAAGCCCATGAAGATGACTATTTGGTAAGGCTGAATTGGGTCAGCAAATTTAACCTGGTCGTTACCTGTCTCAACCGGATGCAGGATACGCTCGACTTGATTTTGCTGACGCCCGAACGCCTGAAAAAGGACCTGGCTTTCAGTACCGAACTATTATTGCGGGAAACAGATACGGCTTATGTAGAAGTTCATGATAACCTGCGGTTTATGGAGGAAAAAGAACAATATATCTGGACCTCCGAACGCAGCGGATTCAACCACATTTACCTCTATGATTTTATCAATGGTAATATGTTGCGCCCACTTACTTCCGGTAATTTTGATGTGACGGCGTTCTATGGTGTGGACGAAAAAAATAATACATTCTATTACCAGACAGCTACCCCCACTCCTTTGGATCGCCAGATTTGGGAAGGCGATTTGAATGGTGGCCCATCAAGACTGATTACTCCCGGGAAAGGTACTTATTCGGTAGATTTTACACCCACTTTCGACCATTTCACGCTTCAATGGTCGGATGCCAATACCCCTGCGGTGGCCACTCTGTGCGACCGAAGTGGGAAAATACTTTATGCACTGGAGGAAAATAAAGACTTGGTGGAATTGCGGAAAACATATCGTTTTGTCCCTAAAACATTTTTCGATTTCACCACACCCGACGGTGTCACGCTCAACGGTTGGATGATGAAACCCGATAGCATGGTTGCTGGAAAAAAATATCCGGTCCTGATCGATATATACGGCGGACCAGGCTCCCAAACTGTCCAAAATCAATACGATGGATATACAGGAACCTGGCACCAACTGTTGGTACAAAAGGGGTATATCATCGTCAGTGTCGATAACCGTGGAACTGGTGCCCGCGGCCGGGATTTCAAAAAATGCACCCAATTGGAACTAGGCCACTATGAAACCGAAGATCAGATTTCAGCGGCCCGCTACCTGGGAACATTACCCTTTGTCGATGCAGCCCGTATTGGTATTTGGGGGTGGAGCTTTGGCGGCTACCTGAGTACTTCCTGTATCCTGAAAGGGAATGATGTGTTTAAAATGGCGATGGCAGTAGCGCCGGTCACCAACTGGAAATGGTACGATTCGGCATACACCGAGCGATACATGCACACGACCACCGATAACAATAAAGGATACGAAGATAATTCGCCGCTGAATTTTGCAGGTAGTTTAAAAGGTAATTACCTCATTTGTCACGGTATTGCTGATGATAATGTCCATTGGCAACAAACGACGGAGATGATTAATACGTTGATAAAAGCAGGAAAGGATTTTGAAACTTATTATTACCCCAACTGCAACCACGGGATTTATAGTGATAACGCCACCCGCCATTTGTTTACAAAGTTGACTAATTTTATAACGAATAAATTATAGTCTCAAGTCAGTTTAGTCCCAGGTCCGTTAGTCCCAGGCCCGTAACGTGTGCCGCAAGCAGGACTCCATTCGTTAGGATCGGAATGCTTGGGGTACACGTTACGGACCTGGGACTAACGGACCTGGGACTAAAAACAAACACTATGCTCAATGATTTGAAGCCCGAAACACGGGCAATTCGTATCCAAAGCGAACGCACCGGCGAAATGGAACATTCCACGCCCTTATTCCTGACCTCCAGTTTTTGTTACCATTCTGCCGAAGAAATGGCGTCGGCTTTTGTAGATGACAGTCTGGACATCAATATTTACAGCCGTTTTTCCAATCCGACGGTGGATGAATTTGTGGCAAAAGTAGGTGCTTTGGAAGGCGCGGAAGATGGTATTGCCACTGGAACAGGCATGGCGGCTATTTTTGCCACGTTTATGACGTATTTGAGTCAGGGTGACCATTTGGTTTCGGCGTCAGCGGTTTTTGGGTCAACGCACACTATTCTGACGAAGTTCATGCCGCGCTGGGGGATCAGTTTCGATTATTTCGATATGAACCATCCGGAGACTATTGAGGCATTGATAAAGCCGAATACCAAAATGCTGTATGTCGAAACGCCATCGAATCCGGGTCTTGATATTATTGACCTGGAATTACTGGGAGTCATTTGCAAAAAGCACAATATTCTTTTTGTGGTGGACAACTGTTTTGCCACGCCGGCGATACAACAACCCCTTCAATTCGGTGCTGATCTGGTTATTCACTCGGCCACCAAATTTATGGACGGACAAGGGCGGGTGCTTGGTGGCGTGGTGGTGGGCCGAAAAGACCTGATTTATCCGCTATATTTATTCGTCCGGAATACGGGCCCCTCTATGAGCCCGTTTAATGCATGGATCCTGAGTAAAAGCCTGGAAACCTTGTATTTGCGCATGGAAAAACACAGCGCGAATGCCCTTATATTTGCCCGGGCAATGGAAAAAAATCCCCATATTGTTAAAGTGAAATACCCGTTTCTTCCTTCTCACGCACAATATGATATTGCCCGCAAACAAATGAGCAGTGGCGGTGGAATTGTCGCGTTCGAACTGAAAGGTGGCGTGGAACGCGGCCGGAAATTCCTGAACGCATTGGAATGGTTGTCCATGACCAATAACCTTGGCGACAGCCGTACGATTGTCTCGCATCCATCGTCGACCACCCACTCGAAACTCAGTGAAGCAGAACGCTTAGCGGTGGGGATTACGCCCGGATTAGTGCGGATATCCATTGGCCTGGAAGCAGTAAGCGATATTATTGCGGATGTGGAACAGGCGCTGGAACGGTCTGTTGGAGTGGTGAGTAGTTAGTGGTAAGTGGTTAAATTCCGCTTCCAATTGCTACCACTTCCGCCAATACTCCCGCAGCAGTCACGGCAGCGCCAGCACCCGGTCCACGGACCACCAGTGGCCGTTCCTTATACCGGTCAGTGGTAAATACCACCATATTGTCGCTGCCCGACAGATTGTAGAAGGCGTGCGTGTTATCGTATTGTTGTAGTGAAAGCGCTGCCAGGCCATTTTCCATTTTGGCGACAAACCGCAGTACGCAGCCATTGTCCTTTGCTTGTTGGCGAAGATTTTCAAAATGATCGTCCTGAAATTCCAGTGCTTCAATAAAAGTCGCAACATCTGGGGCGTCAATACAGGATTGCGGGAGTATACTTTCTACCGCAATATCGCTCATTTCGAGTGTCAATCCTGCTTCGCGGGATAAAATAAGCAATTTTCGGCGTACATCGGCACCACTGAGATCATCGCGTGGATCGGGTTCTGTGAGGCCCAATGCTTTGGCATCTTTAACGATTTGGGAAAAAGTCGCTGGGTCGCCGGAGCAAAACCGGTTAAAAATATACGACAAGGTGCCACTCAGAATACCTTCTATTTTGCGGATATTATCACCAGCCGTGATCAGGTCGTTCAGCGTCGTGATGATCGGCAATCCTGCGCCGACATTCGTTTCATACCGCCATTGTACATTGCGTTTGCCTGCGATGGTTTTCAATCGGGCATATTGCAAGTAGGAAGCAGATGCACCGAGTTTATTGGGGGTGGAAATCGAAATACTGGCATCCAGGATTTGTTCGTAAAAATCGCTGATATCTGAAGATGCGGTATTGTCAATAAAAATGGTATTCGGCAAATTCATAACCTGCATTTGTTCTAAAAAACGCGGCATGGAGAATGGTTTGTCCGATTGTTCCAATTGTGCATTCCAATGATGCGGGTCTATTCCATTTTCATTAAAAATCATTCTTTTACTATTGGCCATGCCGATGATACGCAATTCGGTGCGCCGTTTCTGCCGAAGGTGAGCGGCATGCTCCGCAATTTGCCCGATCAGCGTTTTTCCGATTAATCCAACACCCACCAAATACAAATGGAGCGTTTTGACATCGGACAGGAAAAAGGATTCGTGGATGGCATTGAGTGCTTTGGTCTCATCGTGAGCTGGTACCACCATCGAAATATTTAATTCGCTGGAGCCTTGGGCGATGGCCACGATATTGACGCCGTTTTTGCCCAATGCGCTGAATAAACGCCCGGCAATACCAGGCTGGTAGCGCATATTTTCACCTACTACGGCCACGACACTTAGGTCGCGTTCGATCCGTGGCGATTCGATTTGTCCTTGCCGCATTTCATATTCAAATTCCTGGTCCACCGCATTTTTAGACATTTCTGCCTGTGCTGGCGAT
Organism: Saprospiraceae bacterium; assembly: GCA_044350415.1. GTDB lineage: Bacteria > Bacteroidota > Bacteroidia > Chitinophagales > Saprospiraceae > M3007. The sequence continues at coordinate 14,207 of JBILHQ010000152.1, forward strand.
ACGGCAAAAGTAATACTGGCTTCACTCGATCCCTGTGTGATGATTACCACATTGACGCCAGCCCGTGCCAGCGCGCCAAACAGGCGGGCTGCCACACCGGGCACCCCGAACAATCCCGATCCCTGCATAGTGAGCAGGCAAATCTGGTTGATAGAAGAAATGCCTTTGATCGGACTGTTGAGCAGGGCTGCCGAGTTGGCCGTTTGCAGGGCAGCAGGGGGCGTTACGCCAATCCAGGTGCCTTCAAAAGACGGATTAAACGTATTCCGGATAATTAGCGGAATATGTTTGGATAATGCCGGCAAAATCGTGGGCGGGTAAATGACCTTAGCGCCAAAGTGGCTCATCTCCATCGCCTCTTTGTAGGTCATAAACGGCAAGGTAAACGCTTTTTTAACCCGGCGTGGATCGGCAGTCATCACGCCGTCAACATCTGTCCATATTTCGATGGCTTCGGCATCCAAAGCCGCCCCAACAATTGCCGCTGTATAATCCGAGCCGCCCCGACCGAGGGTGGTGGTAATGCCGTCGGCAGTACTGCCGATAAAACCTGTGACCGCCTGCACCTGAGGGTGCGTGGCGAAATGTTCTTTCACCAGTTGATTGGTCTTTTCAAAATCCACTTTGGCATTGCCAAAACGGGCATCCGTGCGAATAATACTGCGGGCATCCAGGAATTGGGTGGGAATACCGGCCTGGTTCATGGCTTGTGCGATAATCAGGGTCGAATTCTGCTCACCAAAACTCACCACAAAGTCAACAGAGCGCGGCGATGCTTCCCGCAGCAGGAAAATGCCCTGTGTGACATCGTGCAGCGCGTCGAAATTGGCGGTCAGAAATGGTTGTACTTTTTCGAAGTATTCAGGTTTCAGCAGTTCCTCGGCTACGGTAAAATGGCGCGATTTAAGCCGTTCAAATTGTTCTGTAAAAGAAGCGTCTCCGGAAGCGGCACGACGGGCGAGTTCAATCAGGGTGTCCGTTACCTTGGAAAATGCAGAGAAGACGACACTGAACCTTTCGCCCCGCTGGTGATGACCTTTCAGTACCTGAATCAGCTGATGAATAGCGTCAGGAGCACCTACGGAGGTACCTCCAAATTTTAATATTTTCATGGAATGGATAATTGCCGGTACTTGCCCATCTGGAGACAAGTGCCAAGATAGTGTTAGCGCATGTTTGGGATTTTTTCAGTTCAAAAAAATCCCAAACATGCGCTTAGTTCATAGTGATTTTATTTTTAAAGGGCATTTGTACTGGATGCTCTAAGTCTACCAATGCGGACAGTTGCACTTTGGCTTGAACAGCCGGCATCCTTCAAGAACAACCATGCCCACCATGAGCATGAAGAATGCGATACGAACCCAATTAATTTTTTTCATAACAGCAATTTTT
>JBILHQ010000153.1:0-15500 GCA_044350415.1 Saprospiraceae bacterium
CGATGATTCCGGGCGTGGACTTGCCGTAGATGGCTCCGGAAATGTCTATGTGGCTGGGTATACAAAATCAACAGATAAACAGGCCATTCTTCTAAAGTATAACAGCAGCGGTCAGCAACAGTGGGTAAAAATTGCAGACCCGGAAGCCGGAGATGATGAACTCGCCGGAGTGGGATTTACTTCCGATAATAAACTTTTTGCCGCAGGTTACCAGTCCCGAAAAGGGAACCGCGATATTTACGCCGGGATGTTTGATCCATCCAATGGCGATGTATTGTGGAGCGACTGGTACAACGGAATCAATAACAAAAACGATGAGATCGCCAATATTATTCCCGACGGATCGGGCAATTTTACGGTAAGTGGCTGGACCGACGGCACTGCTCCCGGCGGTGGAAAGGTCATTGATATTAAATACCAGCGGCATACCCTTGTACAGCCTTCCAGCGAAAAGGTATATGAGGCTTTTACCGGGAACCGGGGCCAATTGCTGAATACTGATGGTGACCCGGAGCCGTCCATTCGGTATTACTCGCGAAGTACATATCCCAATACTTACCTTACCGACAGTCGGGTGAGTTATGTTTTTTCACATTTAGATACCATTCCCTCCTCTGATGATACATTGACGTGTATCGATCTCACCTTTCCCAACAGTAGCAATACCCGACCGCCATTAGCCGCAGGATTGGAAGAACAGGACTGGCATTACAATTATTACCTGCCACATATTCCGGATGGCCGCGAGCGGGTTCCTTCAGTAAATAAAGTCTTGTTTGCCGATATTTATGCTAATACAGATGCCATATTCGGGCATGGGCAGGATGGATTATTTATTCGTTTGATTTGCAAGCCGGGGAGTACTCCTTCGGATATCAAACTCCGGTTCTCGGGACAGACATCTTTAAGTATTTTATCGAATGGCAGCCTGAAAGCAGAAACGATACTGGAAGATCTGATTATTCCTGCGCCAACGGCCATATTTATCGCAGCTAACGGCACTGAAACAGCGGCTTCATGGACGCCTGCTTTTTCCATAGGTTCAAATGGAGATGTGAGTGTTTCTACCGGAACAGTGCCTTCGGGAAGTACGCTGGTGATAAAATCGGGGAGGGAAAGAGAAGAGGATAATGCACCATGCAATCTTTTTTGGAGTACGTATTTCGGTGACACAAACCATGAAGTTGCTTTGGGTAATGATGTGCGGCAGGAAAATGGGGATATGTTTTTTACAGGAAACACCACAAGTCCATTCTTTCCTGTATCAATCGATCCGTGGCAAGGCGAAATTGGAGGAGTAATGGATGTTTTTGTAGCTAAATTTATGCAGCCTGATATTAAGAGCTGGATAACGTTTTACGGTGGTAATGAACTTGGAGGAAAAACTGAAAGCGGATTTGCTGTAAAGTATAACCCCGCAAATGAATCTGTTTACTGCGTTGGGAAGACATGCGCTACGGATTTTCCATTGTGGCAATCTTCAGGATACTTTGATGATGTATTTTCACCTGTGGGGTCTAGTAGTAGAGGATTTATTCTGAAATTTAATAGTCCTAACGGTATATTGACTTGGGGAACTTTCTTTGGGGAGCCAAATGGAGAGGGAGGCGAATCTGTATTGAACTTAGAAATATTATCAAATGGTAATGCTGTAATCGTCGGCGAATCTGCGAGGACAACTAATACATTTCCTTTTAGTAACACCGGTTTCCAGCAGGATGGAGAAGGGATAATTGCAGAGTTTACTTCTGAAAATGAATTGTTATGGGCTACAAGACTTTCCTACCCGGCGTATGATATAGCGGAAGGAGCGAATAACGATATTTGGGTTCTGGGTTATGCCTCTCATGATACAGAAGATGATTTTTTGCCAAGCGGAGCAATGAATACAGAAAATTTCCATGGCGGTATTTCAGATGCCTATGTAATGCGGTTCAATAGCTCCAGAAATTTAATTTGGGGCTCATTCATTGGTGGAGTTGAAACCGAATATCCAAATTCAATCGTTACTTCCCCTGATGGCTCATTTTATATTTCAGGAACCACATCAAGTATAGATTTTCCTGTTAAATCGGTCGGCGATCCTTCAGATATACGAAGAAACAATGCTACATTAATAGCAGGAGAAAATAATAATATTTTTGTCAGCAAATTTGCTTTTGATGGTAGCCTGATTTGGTCCCGTTTTTTTAATTATGCGAACCAGGGAAAAGTATTAAAATCAGTATTTCAAGCTAATTTTTCAGTGGGTAATGCAATGTCAACAGATGGGAATGGTACGATTTTTCTTACAGGATATACCTTTTCAAGTGGGTTTAAACCGCTGGTCAAAGGTTCAGAATGCAGTGAATCTTTGTTTTATGATGTCATTAAGCCTGCTGATGCATTTATGATTATTATTGACCCTCAATATTATGTAGCCTACAGTACGTTTTGGGGTGGAACGGGTTCAGATCGAGGCTGGACAATCTCCCACGGAATAAATCCGGATAACAATAAAAATTTTGTAATCATAGGAGGGGGGACAACATCTGGCGGAGCATTAGGTAATCAAATTCCATTATGTAAAGAAAGTAGTACTCCATATTATGTTGAGAATCTGAATGGCCAGGATGATGCATTTATCAGTAAAGTATATTTTGAGCCGTGCTTGCTTTCTTCAGAACATGAACCTGTCAATGGCGATGGCTATTGCACCCTTTTCCCCAACCCGGCATCAGATATTTTATACCTGAAAATAGACAATAAAAATATTCATGAGGCTATTGTCAGGATTTTTGATGCGACTGGAAAAGAAATTACCGTTCAAAAGGTATATGCGGAAATACCCGAAGGTGGGGTCTATATTATTAACGTGAAAAGCCTGACAAACGGTGTTTATTTTATTAACATCGCTTCCTCCAATTCTTTTTCATCTCTTAAATTTATTAAGTAATGGCTGGAAAAGGTAATACTATAATGGTAAGGTTTATGCTTTGTGTATTGCAAGTAATTGCAATACAAAATGTTTCAGCACAAAGTTGGCAGCAGGTTGGAGCCTTTAATTTTGGAATAAATCATATTTATAAAGATACGTCGGAAAATCTACTGTATGTAACCGGTCGAGCTGCCTTTAATGGCGTCGATACCATCAAAGGTATGTTTTATTACGACGGTACTACCATTTATCCACTTGGATATAGCAGAAATGGTTCCGGGACTAGTTTTGGCCCAGTCCCATTAATCCAGAAATACCAGGGGAAAATACTGTTTGGAGGGGCTATTAATAAAATCGGGAATGTTGACGTCAACGCACTTGCGGTTTGGGATGGCCAGGAATGGGGTAAAATCGACGGGTTGTATAATACGCCTCATCCGACCGACACCACCGGGACAGCGGATTGTGCGATAGTTAAAGACGATAGTTTATTGTACGTTTCAGGCCTTTTTTTAAAAGCAGGTGCAGATACCTGTTATTCCATCGCATACTGGAATGGTTCGTCCTGGCGGGGAGTGCGTTTTTTCCCAATATTTAATGGTGATCCATGGCGTGTCAGCAGAATGGCATTTTATAAAGGTGAACTTTATGTAACAGGAAGTTTTCTTGTCCCATTAGATGGTAATATGGAAAGGGATATTGCTGTTCATGACGGGGTCAATTGGCATTCAGTCGGCGGGGGCATGCATGGTGGGTGGACCAGTATTTACGACATGCAGGTATATAAGGATGAGTTATACATCTGTGGGTATTTTACAACTACCGATGGCAATACAGGGAACATGATTATGCGCTGGAATGGTATTGAATGGCGTGATGTGGGAGGTAGCTTTTGCGGTCAAAGTATCGTAACTGATATGATCGTCTATCAGGATAAGCTATATATGGCCGGCCTTTTCAGTTGTGTGGGCAATGGGCTATCTGCCAACAGCATAGCGGTATGGGACGGTGAACGGTGGTGTAATTTTGGCGATAACCAGGTTTTTGATAATAAGATTTCTTGTCTCGCTTTTCTGAACGATGAACTATATGTTGGAGGCGGTTTTACAAAAATTGGCAATGAAACTATTAAGTATTTTGCCAAATACACCGGCCCATTGGCCGAAACAGCGTGTACTGCTGTGCCGGTCAAGGATCTTCAGGAAATAGGCAGTTCAATAGATGTTTATCCTAACCCGGCGGGCGATGTAATTTTTATCAAAAAAATGAATACGCTAAATGATGCGGTTTCAATCACTGATATTTCGGGTAAGGACGTTTCTGCATTGGTAACCCAGTCGTCCTCAGCCGGAAATGAATCTATTCAGCTAAATATCAGCAGGTTACCGCAAGGTGTTTACTTTTTACGGTTAAGCGGTAAATATAACCGGCGTTACACGTCAAAATTTGTAAAGATATGAAGGCTGTGCTATGTTTATTGTGCTGTATTATGCTCCGTAATAGTCATGCGGTTGCTCAAAGTTGGCAGCAAATCGGCGATTTAAAACGATCACCCGTTAAAATTTTATTAGATATCTCCACGCAATACCTGTACGTGGCGGGTGGTGGGGTGTATAATGGCGTCGATACGATCAATGGTTTTTTTTATTATGATGGGGACTCGATCATTGGTTTGGGGGCTGGCAGGAACGACTGTGGCAATATTGAGTGTAATCCTGTGAATACAATAAGTTTGTACCAGGGTAATATCGTCATCGGTGGAGCTTTCCAGACAATTGGCAATATTGGAACGAATGGGCTTGCTTCCTGGGATGGTGCCAGTTGGTCGGGTATTCCCGGGCTGTATAATACGCCTTACCCTAACTATCCTTTGGATACTATTGCCGCTATTTATGGCAGTGTGGTAAAAGATGACAGTCTGTTGTATATCACTGGAAAATTTTTGAAAGCCGGACAGGATACCAGTTATTCTGTCGCGAGATGGAATGGTTCTTCATGGACCGGCATAAGGTTTTTGCCTGATTTTTTCGGACGACCATGGCCGGTTTATAATTTATGCTTTTATAAAGACGAACTGTATGTGACCGGGTCGTTTGAGGTGGAATTAGATGGCCATGTTGAATTTGGGATTGCCAGGTTTGATGGAGAAACCTGGCATTCAGTGGGCGGAGGAATGTTTGGCGGCCTGAGTGATGTATATGACATGGTGGTGTATAAAGACGAATTGTATGCGTGCGGTACTTTTAAGAGTGCTGATGGGAATATTGGGAATAAAATAATGCGCTGGAATGGGACTGAATGGCATGATGTGGGAGGCGGTTTTTGCGGACCAAGTACGGTATCGGATATGATCGTCTATCAGGATAAACTATATATGGCCGGTCTTTTCAGTTGTGTGGGCAATGGGCTGCCTGCCAACAGTATAGCGGTTTGGGATGGAGAGCGGTGGTGTACTTTCGGCGATAACCAGGTGTTCAACAACAGGATATCTTGTCTGGCCATTTGGAACGATGAACTATATCTCTGCGGCGGTTTTACAAAAATTGGCACCGAAACCATTAAGTATTTTGCCAGATACACTGGTCCAATGGCCGAAACAGCGTGTACGGCCGTGCCGGTCGTTGATCTTCAGGAAATAGGCAGTTTAATTGATGTTTACCCTAACCCGGCAGGCGATGTAATAGATGTTTCCTGGGCTGACCTTCCTGGTAGTGCCCTGAAGTTGGTGAGCGTTGATGGCCGTTGTGTTCGGGAGATGAATGTTGCAGCATCCAATCGGGTTAGAATAGACCTGACAGGTCTTTCGCCTGGTATTTACAGTCTCCAACTTTACCTGCCTGATGGGCTATGGACAGGGAAAGTGGTGGTGGCGCAGTGAGGAATTTTATTAATTTTCGCTATATGAAACACTTACTACTAATACTTTTCGTGTGCTTATCCTGCACGGACAGTTGCCGTAGATAACAATAGATGCAAATTTTTAACAATCATAACTTTTGAAGCAAAAAATTGGGATTCTCTCCAATTACGGCATAACGCCTGCTTGCCTTAATTTCATGTACTAAGCGAGCGCTTCCGAAAACACTTTTTCGGCTTGAATCATCCAGGAGAATCATGCCTTTAGGGATCAGATATTTGTCCGTATTTTCAAAATCGCGTTTTGCCGCTTCATAACTGTGATCGCCATCAATGTAAGCAAACGCAACAGGCCCACCCAGTTTAACATGCCGCTCAAAAACATCTTCCACTATAGCACCTTGCTCCCATTTTTTGAAAAAATCATCTGATCGTGCATGAATGCTGTGTGGAAGCCTGTCGGCGTTAAGTAATCGTGTAGATTGAACAAAGGAGGACTTGATGTGTGTCATGTAATCTATGCGCGTCACATTGGTACGGCCGTCCATATATGCAGATTTGAAAGACTCGCTATCGTGATAGCCTTCATAAATCCATGCATCACAACTGAAAAAAGGATTGTCTTTTCCCTGTTTTCGCATTAAATGAAGCATAAGGTTGGAAGACAATCCACCATAAGATCCAATTTCTAAAACACAACCCGAAGCGGGTAATTGCCTGATTGCCAGATACATTAAATAGATATTACCTTCATGCAACATGCCTTCCCCAACAACAGAGGAAGGCAATCGAAGCATGAAATCATCAGGAGAAATTCTCTGAACAGGCTTTCGGAAAAATTGGAACATGTACATATTTAATGATTAGAGTAAAGGTAGGAATTTATGGGCATTTTTCAAAAATATTGCGCGTTTAGCCGCCTTCCTGTTGCTCGCTGAACGGTCCATGTTCGGAACTCATGGACCGAAAGTACACCTTGCTCCGCTACAACGGGTAATGCGTCCATTGATACTACCGTTAATAATGCCGTAAGATTTCAGATGAAATCAATAATTCAGTTTCACCAGCCGCAATTCCAGTTTATCCTGTTTCCGGAAGTACGTAGACAACATGATAAATCCTTCCTGGCCTGGGAAAAGCGAAAGGCTGGTTTTTTTAGCGGCGGTCATATCCACTTTGTCGTAATTGAGGCTGCCGTCTTTGGTCAAGAACATATTGCCGACCAGTACTTTAGTTTTTTCACCATTTTCGCGGTCGTAATTGATATAAGAAACCGTAAACGTACTTTCATCAACACTTTGCTGGAGGAACTGATAATCAAATCCGCCGACCGATTTGGTGTAGTAGCCCAACAGTCCGGCGCCCACAATACCAGCGCCTGGTGGCAAGTACACATTGGTGTCGTCCTTTTCGTAGTACTTAATGGTCAAAGGTTTCAGATCGCTATCCAATTCCAGTAGCCAGATATTGCCCACTTTTATTTTCACTAAGGATGCTTCTCCGCCCAAAGCCACCACGGCAATACCCACACCGCTGGCTGCTTTTTTGAACTGCTCAAAGACGATATAATAGTGGCCATTGGCAGCCTTGAAAAGGGTATGCGGGTAATTGAGGTAATTGTTGTCGAGGCTTTCTTTTCCTTTGGCATTGAACAGTTTATCAATATCTTTATTCCAGGAAAACAATTTTTCACTGACGGGTTTACCGGTTTTCAGGTCGTAAATCTTCAGGTAAAAACCTTTGCTTTTGTCTACACCCGGTTTGTCATTCTCGTCATAATATTCTCCCTGCAGCACCACCTGATCTGTCGCTTCCAGCAAATTGGTGGAAGAAATGGACAATTGTTGTTTAGGCTTTTCTACCGAAACGTCAATGGTCTTTTTGCCTGTTTCTACGTCAAAAACGGTGAGAAAGTAGTCAAATTTATGAGACATCAGGCCCTTTCTGCGCATCGTGACACCAGTGATATATTGTGCATTGATATCTGAAATCAGGAAGGTTTCAAAGTCTTTACTTTCGGAAGGTGTTTCGTAATGCCATTTTTGTTTGAATTCGTTGTCATAAAACGTCAATCCGTACTGGTCTTTGCTTTTTCCGTACCCTGCGCGCACGAATCCTTTTCCGGTCACGGCCTGAATCCCGTAAACGGAATTGGTCTCAGCGGTTGTTATTTGTTGCAAGGCGGCTCTTTCATATTTATTAGGTTTCTCGGTAATCACCGATCCCAACTCTTTAAGCGTTTTATCATAAGATTTGAAAATGTAGTTCTGCTTGTTTTGGTTGTAAAACATCAGTCCTAATGCTTCGCCATTGTAGACAGTGCCCAATAACAAGGCGCTTCGGGGGAGCACTACTTTTTTGGTGCTGACCTTGTTCAGTTTTTCGTCCAAAAGTTCGAAACCATAATTATCGTTTTTGGAATCCGCTTTATCTGTTTTGTAAAAAATGACATAGCCGACTACCTCCTTGCCGTTTTTTATCGGTTTGATACCGTTGGAAGAAAAAGTTTCGATGCCTTCCACCACATACGACTGGGCATTCATGCCTGGGGAAATGGCGGCTAAAAGGGAAAATAAAAAGAGCAATTTGAAATGGTGCATAATATGTGTTTTGAAATGAAATATTAGGAAATGTGTTGTTCTAAGTTCTATTTTTTATCCTCCTTGAAAAAGTCAACAAAACGACCTTTCCGGAAAGTCGAAAGATAATCTCTTTTTACGTTGCTCATCTTGCCAGCATCCTCCTGTGCTGTTGCCAGAAAATAGGCCGCCAAAAGGCCATATTCCGTCTTTTCCGGCGACAGGCTATTCGTACTGCAACTTTCCAATCCCAGCAAGTCTTTTAGGCGCAGGTTGTTGAGTAGGGTGAGAAATTGGTTATATTTTTCAGGGTAATCCGGCGAGCTTTCCGACAAAACCCGCGCTGTAGTATGATTTTGGGAATGGCTGTACAGTCCGTAAAGTGACAGTGCCTGAATTTCTTTAAAATAGGAACAATCGGGATAAACGCGTTGATATTGCACCGCATAATAAAGGGTCCTGTCATATCGTTCCCGCTGAAACCAGGCTTCTGTATTTTCTAAAACGCTTAAAAACTGAATAGTGCTATAGCGTTGTGCCGACGTATTTTTAGCGGAACCAGGAAGGGGCAGGGTTTGGGCCATTGCCTCGATCCATTGCAGCCGGTTTTTCCAATCGGGGTGCGTACACATAGAATCCTGCAAAGACTTTTCTGCAGCGGCGGTAAGAGCAGCTGCTTCCCCCCAAACAGAGCTTTGGTTTTTGGTAAGCCATTTTTGTTGAAAACGGTATTGCTCACAACCGAAATGAGTATCGACTTGTAGCGTGGAATCGCGCAATGGTTCGTCGATATATTCAAAAATTTGCATCAGGCGGGGGGCCTGAGCAGTTTCGAATGGCGTTTTGAGGAACAGCCGGTAAGCCAACGAATCGGCCTGTCGTTCGAGGTCCCTGTGGTGGTAGCGGGCATTGAAAAGCGTATTTTTATAGATACTTTCCAATTGCTCATAAGCATTGTATTCGAGCGCTTTGGTTTCCTCTATTTTTTTCTTGAATTCTTTACTGTGGAGCATTTTGATTTGCTTTTCCAATCCTTTGGTGGAATGTTCCAGCAGATAATGTGCTATTTCATGGCAAAGGACGAAGGCGACCTGATCTTCATTTTCCAATCCGGCCAGCAGTCCTGTATATACGATGATGGTGCCATCGCCTATTGAGAAGGCATTGGGCATTGGATTGGCGGCTAAAATCACTTTGGTGCCGGCAATTTCAGGATTGGCGGCAATGATAGTTTGGAGCGTTTGCTTCAGGAAGGGCCACAAGACATCGTCCTGAACGGCATTCTCTTTAATTTCTTCCGCGATATTTTGTGCCAGCCTATCCCGTTGAGTGCGCCAGGCAATTTTGGATTCCCTATCAAATCCTTCCGGTTCTCTGAATTTGGCACGGATAGAAGTCACCGTTTCTGCTGCGATTTTTTCCCGCACAGCGGCGTCGTCAGTGCTGTACCAGGGAAGGCTGTATGGCGACTGACCGGGAAGATAAGTATTGCCCGAAAGCAGAAACAGGATGGTAAAAAAAAAGGAATATTTTCTGAGGAATATCAGGTTTTGTTTCATCATTCTGAAATGCATGTTCAAAATTGATTTCAAATATTTACCATGTTTGTCAAACATGTACCATACAACGATTTATTTTCTTTGAAATTATTTTACCAGTTGATTTCCTGCATAAAAAAGGCCTGTCTTTGGATTCAAAGACAGGCCTTTTTTAAAAATAAATATTTTTTAATTCACTGTTATATTAATTGTACCATCCTGTACTGAACTGTACGCTGGTATTTCCATGTGATAGTGCACAGTATGTGTTCCTATACTTAACGGCTTTAACATGATGTAGTATCCACTACCCACAGCTGGCTGGGAAGAGCCAGTAACACATACATCAAGGCAGTTGGGAAGGCTGGGATCTCCTGTGAAATAAAACAGGTCACTGGTGAACTGGTAAGATTGGACGTTACTGATTGATCCTCCATCTATTGTTACTTCCAAAGCAGTAACACCAGCCAAAAAACCAACAGCACCTTCAGTGAGAAAGTCCTCCAAGCTTTGGCCCGGAGCTGGTTCAAAATTATATTGAGCCGGGCAGGGATAATCATTAATATAATTTACAAGTGGGAAAAGGAGCGCTTTCCCATGCGGGACAGTAATATTTGCCGAACCCCCAAGCTGAGGAATTCCAGTCATAAAATACACCGGGCCACTTTCATAAAACAGTACGTCGCTAAAGTTTAACCATGGATTTGTAGCACAATCAAATGCCATGAACTGTTGAAGCCAGAGAACGCTCCATTCGGCATACGATTTACCGTAAGGATGCGCGGATGGTGGAAATACTTTTGAATTGGCATTAGTGCGGTCAATCGCTTCGACGGCGTTGGTTGTTGTTTCGTTGTTGGCTGGATCTTTCTGACAGGCCGCAAACCAGCCGGCTGTTAAAAACAGCCCTAAAACGATGCAAGGGATCAGAAACTTTTTCATTTTATAGTCACCGCGAAGTGGTTTTGTAATTGCTCGGTTTTCATCAGTTCCGTTGACAAGGCGTAAAACGCAGGCGATGCAGCGCATCGGCGAGGCTTTACAACGCAGTCAGCGGGGCGGAGGGAAACCGAGCAATTACAAAACCACTTCGCGGTGGCTATAATTCAATATTAGTGATGCCTACCGCTGTGCCTTTGGCGATCAAGTCAGGCTTGAATTTGACTGTAAACTTTGCGGGGTTGTTTTTTCCGGACCAAGCCTGCGGATAAAGAATCCATATTTCCAGGAAGTGTTGTTTAATAAAATGAAAAGCAATCTGGATGTTCGGGAGAGCAGCTGCCGAGGTGCTTTGACACTTAGTGAATCCGTTAAAAATCCTGCTGGAGGAGGCGTATTTTCAATCCCGGAAGAAGGAGCCCATGTAGCGAATATCGCATAGCAATTTAGCCATACGGTGCGGCATTTGCAGCGCGAATTGAAGTTTTGTAACCACTCCTTCCGCGATTTACGGAATGAAGTGAAAATGAAATTGGCCAATAAGTTTCTGCTGAGTAAAACCAACCAAGAACTCTCCGATTTGCTCAAATTTGCAGATGTAACTGCATTTGTCAAATGGTTTAAAATCCATTTTGACCACCCCCCTGATCAATTGCGGCATGAAAGGCGGAAATAAATAGGATTGATTTTACTACTCCCAATCCCAAACCACCACCCGCCAGTCTTCCCCCGTTCCAGGATTGGTATAAGCATACAGGGTTTCAAATCCCACCCGTTCGTGTGCCCGCATAGAACGCGGATTCCTTTCTGAAATTTCAGTAATCACAAAATTAAATTCGCTTTCCCAAACTTTCCTGAGATGGCGGTACATGCCATCAAGTATCCCTTGTGCGCGAAAAGTTTCGGCCACACAAATTTGACCCATGATAAACCATTGCTGGTCTGTCAGTGGGGCATTGCGCCAACTGAGGTGATCTAATCGTTGGAACATGGGCTCCAATATAGGAATATGAGGCCGGAACGATCGCGGCATCATCAGGGCATAACCCGCTAATTGATCTTCGGAACGGGCAATCACTGAAGGGTACGCCTGATTCATGCGGTTTAAAACATCAAAATCGTGCCGGACGGTCACGAATCCCTGCAATTGCCGTGTAGCTTCTGTCACCACGCTGGTATGGTTTTGGGCTTGTAAATCCATGATGTCGCGCACATCCTGTTCATTCCCGACGGTTGAATAATTCATAGGTTATTAACTGTGTGAGCAGCAAATATACGTACTTTCGCCTTGAGTATGCGGTACGAATATATCAGTTTTGCGCGTGGATACGCTATTCTCTCCATCCTGCTGTTTCATGCCCTGCAACGGTTGGCTTTGCCTGGATTATGGTCAAAGGCCATTGTTTTTGGGGGCACCGGCGTACATTTATTCTTTTTGCTTTCCGGTTTTGGGCTCGCCTTGTCCCAAACAGAATCAACCATTGATTTTTTTCGGCGTCGTTTTTTCCGGGTTTGGATACCCTATTTTCTGGCATTGACGATCAGTTTGGTATTGGCGATCACCCTACATCTTTTTCCCGACAGTTGGGATGCGTGGTTGGCGGGCATTGGCCTGTACCAAATGTTTTTTGAACGGTATATTGAAAGTTTTGGGGGGCATTTCTGGTTTATCAGTGCGATTATGCAGTTTTATATCGTTTTTCCGGCATTGAAAAAAAGCCTGGATCAATCGGCTTCTCTGCGAAGATTTGTAGTGGCAGGACTTTTGTTGTCGGTATCCTGGTGGATACTGGTTATGGTGCTCCAAAAAGGTGTAATGCGAACCTGGAACAGCAGTTTTTTGCAATTTTTGTGGGAATTTATGTTGGGCATGGCTATCGCCAAAAGTGTAAAAAGCAGGGCATCAGAAGGCCGGTGGATGAAGATCATTTGTCATTTCTGGGAACCGGCCTCCTGGATGTGGTGGCTGACAGGCGGTGTTTTTTTTGCTGGTTTGATGTTATTGTTGGAACTAAAAGCAGGTGTTGTCGGTCACATGTTTAACGATATTCCAGCCTTGTTGGGTTATGGCATGTTGAGCGTGGGCGTTTATTTTTTCAGCAAACGCCACCTGCCATTCCTTGCGCAATTTTTTGCCTGGGTTGGCGCATTTTCCTATTCCTTGTATCTGGTACACATTATCGCCCTCGAATTAACCATTTGGGTCCTGGGCTTATTTCAAGTGCCATTTCAGTTAGCATTTATTCCGGTATTTGTCATTTTTGCCCTATTGGCAGGTCATGTTTTTGAAAAAGGGAGCCTACAAGGTGTTACCTTATTTTTCGCGGAACGCCAAAAATAACGGTGACACCTTGTAGGCTCCCTTTTTTCAAAAATAACGGTAATGTCTTGATAGATACCCCTCGCCAACAAGTTGGAAAGTTATCGGTGGGGGCAACCGCAAGATGTCACTGTTATTTTTCGCTGGCGCAAAAAATAAGGTTACGCCTTGTGATTGCCCCACCGATAACTTTCCAACTGAAACCCAGCCAAATCTAAAATCCGGTCAACCACCGTAGCTGCTACATCCCCCACGGTCACCGGATTTCCGTAAAAAGAAGGTGTTGCCGGACAAATAATCCCACCCGCCTCCGTGACCGTTTTCATATTGTTGATATGAATCAGACTGAGTGGCGTTTCACGGGTCGCTAAAATCAGTTTTCGCCGTTCCTTCAATGCCACATCTGCCGCACGCGTCAATAAATCGTTGCTGATACCGGTGGCAATCCGTGCGAGCATGCCCATAGAGCAGGGACAAATAATAACCGTATCATACTGCGCAGAACCCGAAGCAAACGGCGCGTAAAAATCATTTTTGGCGTAAAAATCGAAAGGATAACCACTAAAATCAGGTTGGCCAACCTCCAGTTCCCAATTAACTTTCGCATTGTCCGACAACACGATACCAACCGCATCGCATTGATGGCGAAGGAGTAATAATTTGTCGAGCAATATTTTAGCATAAATGGCACCTGAAGAACCCGAAACGCCAACAACGATTTTCTTTTTCATTCAGGGGTAACATAAATGCTCCCAACAAGTTTGTCGCTTCCGGACAACCTGGTGTAATTTTTTTTCGCCAAGGGTTAAATGCCGCTGGAGAGTGGCCAAAATGAGTAAACCAGAATATTTTGGCAGAATGCACCGTTTTTACAACAAGCTAAAGATAATTCATTTCATCTTTGTTCTATGAAGTTAAACATCCTGTGGAGTTGCGGTATTATTTTGATGATGACTGCTTGTCAGCCCAAAACCGAAGTGGTGGAAACCACCAATGAATTTGGCCGTAAAATACGTTACGAACGCCGGAAATCTGATTTTGCCAAAGAAGGAAAATTCGAACGTTTTGACGAAAAAAATGCCTTGGCCGAAGATGCCATTTACCAGAATGACACATTGAATGGCGTACATCATTTTTATTATCCCAATGGCAAAGTGGATATGGAAATGAATTACAGCCATGGCCTTGAACATGGCCCGTATAAAAAATATTTTGAAAGTGGTGCCCTTGAAATTACCTATAATTATGTCAATGGCACTATTGAAGGCGAAAGCATCCGATATTACCCCAATGGTAAAGTAATGGAAGTGGTATCGATCGTTCATAGTGAAGAAAATGGCCCGTTTAAGGAATACTACGATACGGGGGTGTTGAAGACAGAGGGCAATTATATTTATCTCGACGATGATCCTGTCGAAAATGGCGAATTGAAGGAATACGACTCCACAGGAGTGCTGATCCGGATTGCTAATTGCGACAACGGGATTTGTCGCACGAAATGGAGAAGTGGGAAATGAAGTATGAGGTATGCAGCAGGCTACTTTGAAGATATTAATAAACAAAATTATAATTGATGAATAATTTACCTTACATATTGATTTCAAGAGTATTAATTCTGGTTATTGGTGTTATTCCATGTGCTGTTTCGGCGCAGATACTTGGCGGGCGGCATACCTTTTCTTTTTTGGAATTATCGCCATCGGCAAGGGTGACGGCACTTGGGGGATCACAAATTGCTGTCCGGGATGATGAGGTGGCATTCGCTGCGTTGAATCCTGCGGCTGCCAATCCACTGATGAGTGGCCGGTTGACTTTTAACCACAATTTTTACCTGACGGACATTCAGCACGGCTATGCAGCGTATGCCCACGAATTGAAAAAAACTGGATTTACCTTACATGGCGGTGTCCAGTACATCGATTATGGGGATATTCCGCAAGCCGATGAAACCGGCGTTATTACCGGCAAGGTTACCGCAAAGGAAACGGCCGTTATCGTCGGCGGAGCCCGCCAGCTCAGTGACAAACTTTCGCTGGGACTGAACCTTAAGTGGGCGGCTTCTACCCTTGATGCCTACAACGCGCATGCGATCGCAGCAGATGCCGGATTGCTCTATGTGGATACGGCCCGCAATTATTCCATCGGCGTGGTATTGCGCAATTACGGTGCGCAGGTCAATACCTATAATGGGGTAAGGGAAGACCTGCCCAATGATATCCAGGTCGCCTTCAGTAAACGGCTGAAGTACCTGCCTTTCCGCTTCACCATTATTGTCCATCAATTGCAGCAATGGCAAATCCGCTATGACGACCCTGCGCTACAGCAGTCGGAATTTATTTCATTTACGGGGG
>JBILHQ010000321.1:0-4982 GCA_044350415.1 Saprospiraceae bacterium
CCGAAAGAAGTGTGTGAACGCTGGGGTATTCAGCGGGTCGAGCAGGTGATTGATATCCTCGCGCTCATGGGCGATGCAGTGGACAATATTCCAGGATTGCCAGGTATCGGTGAAAAAACCGCCACCAAACTGCTAGCAGAATTTGATACGGTAGAGAACCTGCTGGCCAATGTCGATCAATTGAAAGGGAAACAGCACGAGATCGTCAAAAATCACGGCGACCGCGCGACATTGTCCAAATGGCTCGCCACGATTGATATCAATTCCCCAATTCAGTTCGACCCTAAACAGTTTGAAATTGAACCGTTTAACCGGGAGGCGCTGATCGAAATTTTCCAGGAACTGGAATTTCGCACCCTCGCTGATGCTATCCTGCGCAGCCCATGGGCCGGCGGTGGCAAAGGATCGGGCAACAAAACCCAGGACGGCCCACCGGTTGCAAAAACCACCAAACCCAGCTCGGGTGGCGTACAGGGTTCTTTGTTCGACGACGATGAAGCTATGCCTGGCGATAGTTATGAGGCACCCGCCCCAGCCCGTGTTTACAGCAATATTCACAATACCCCACATGAATATCACTTGACAGATACGGTAGAACAACGCGCCGAACTGATCAGGCTTTTGACCCAACAAACGGCTTTCGCCTACGATTCGGAAACTACCGCGCTCGATGCGACACAAGCAGATCTCGTGGGTTTTTCTTTTGCAGTAAAAGCAGGCGAAGCGTGGTATGTGCCGATCCCCGCCGGAAAGGATGAAGCCCAGGCTATTGTAGAGGAATTCCGACCTGTATTTGAAAATGAAGCGATCGAAAAAATCGGACAGAATCTCAAGTACGATGCCATCGTGTTGCGGAATTATAACTGTGAACTGCGCGGTGCCTATTGGGATACCATGCTCGCGCATTACCTGCTTGAACCAGAACTACGCCACAATATGAATTATATGTCGGAGACCTATCTCGGGTATTCGCCGGTGAAAATTGAAGAATTAATCGGTGCAAAAGGAGCCAAACAAGGCACTATGCGCGATATTCCAGTGGATATTGTCAAGGATTACGCTGCTGAAGATGCAGATGTAACGATCCGGTTGCGCAATTTTTTGAAACCTAAACTCGAAGAAAAAGGTGAGCAATTGGTTAAATTATTCCGGGAAGTGGAAACGCCATTAGTCAAGGTGTTGACTGATATCGAATGCGCTGGCGTACGGATTGATCCCGATTTTTTGAAAACATATTCCGGCGAATTGGCCGAACTGATCGTCGCTTTGGAAGATAAAATCCTGAAAGAAGCTGGATTTAATTTTAATATCGGCAGCCCCAAACAGGTGGGAGAAGCACTGTTCGACCGGTTAAAACTGCCTTATTCCGGCAAAAAAATGAAATCGGGACAATACAGCACGGATGAGGAAATATTGTCGGAACTGGCTGTTAGCAGTCCGATTTGTGCCGATATCCTCACCCACAGGGGCCTCATGAAACTCAAAAGTACTTATGTGGATGCCCTGCCTGCGCTGATCAATCCGCGCACCGGACGGGTGCACTCCTCGTTCAACCAGGCATTAGCGGCCACCGGCCGGTTGAGCAGCCAGAATCCCAACTTGCAGAATATCCCGATTCGCACTGCGGAAGGCCGAAAAGTCCGCGAGGCATTTATTCCCCGCGACAAAGCCCATCTCCTGATGTCGGCCGACTATTCCCAGATCGAACTGCGCCTGATTGCTGAAATCAGCGGCGACGAAGCAATGTTGGAGGCTTTTCAAAAAAACCTCGATATTCATACTGCTACTGCAGCGGGTGTGTATGGCGTGCCGCTCGAAGAAGTGACTTCCGACCAACGCCGTGTCGCTAAAACCGTGAATTTCAGTATCATTTACGGAGCGGGTGCCACTAATCTCTCGCAACAACTCGGTATCAAACGCGCTGACGCTAAAATATTGATTGAAAATTATTTCCGGCAATATTCCGGGTTGAAGGATTATATGACAAATATCGTCGAGTTCGCCCGCAAAAATGGCTACGTCGAAACCCTGCTCGGTCGCCGCCGCTACCTGCGCGATATCGACAGCCGCAACGGCATGATGCGCTCCATGAGCGAACGCATCGCCGTTAACACGCCTATTCAAGGCACCGCTGCCGATCTGATCAAAGTGGCCATGGTGAACATCCGCGAGGCCATGCGCGCCGGTGGTTTCCAATCGACCATGATTCTTCAGGTACATGACGAATTGGTATTTGATGTGCGCAAGGACGAACTCGATCGGTTGAAGCCGTTGATTTATGATAAAATGACGAATGCACTGCCGAATTTGAAGGTGCCGATTTTGGTGGAGATTGGGGTTGGGGAGACCTGGCTGGCGGCGCATTAGGGTTACAATATGCCCCGAATATAGCAAAAGGTAGTGGTATGATTTATCTCTGTGTGTACCCTTGAAATATTATCATGTGAGCAGTCAGTGTAAAAGATCTTGACTCACTTTAATAACTTAACACAACAAAATTAACTCACGAAAATAAAGCCAAATTATCAAAAAAAGAAAAACTAAAATAGTAATGCTATTTAAATTTAGTACTTTTACACTAAATAATTAAAACAAATAAATATGTTTAAAAAATTTACAATCGCAGACAAACTGCTATTTGTTGCTGCTTTATTATCGTTAGTCTTTTCTGAGATACTTTATTTTCAAGGAGAAAAAGAAGACGGATCTTTTATTGGATTATGGGTTCCTTCAATATTGGCATTCGGCATTTATTTAAAACTAATTAATAACTCAAAAAATGATTGAAATTATCCCATATTTCGCCGGACTTATAACTCTGCTTTTTGGCTTAGGGTTTGCTTTTGCAATTACCCAATCAAGCCAAAAAGAAAAGTAGTTTCTTCACTAAACGAGCAGTATTTTAGTAAGACTTCTGTCAATTAATTTACTTGATTTTGAAAACGCCCTTGAGGCGATAAACACCGAACTGCTGATAAGGGGTTTGCGATAGTGGGTATTACGTGCAGAGTAGACACATTCGTACAAGGTAGAATTTCAGTTCTCCGAATGAGGTTTAGTACTAATATGCTCTGCCATTGTAAACCCCCCAACCAGTCCTGTTTTTTCTCCGACCTATGACTTAGTAGCGACTGCTTTAGTAAATTCTGCTGATGATGAAGACCTGTCGCTAACCCTGAATGGTAAAAAGAAATAAATGACGCTCATTTATTTGCACCACAATTTACAGGAAAAAAGTACTTTTGATAATGAAAATACAAGGCATATTGTAGCCGAATCGCCTCCCACCGTATCAAAGCTAATAAATCAGCATCAAAACGTTCAATAATATACAGTATGGAAATGTATTTAAACCAAATTTATCTTTTGGCACTATCCTATGCCCCTAAAATCCTGATGGCATTGATTACCCTTATTGTTGGTTTCTGGATGGCCAATAAAGTATCGCAGTTGATAGCGCGATCACTCGGGAACCACAAAGTAGAGGCGACCGTTATTCCCTTTTTGACCTCTATCGCCAACGTAATGCTGAAGGTAATGATCGTCATCAGTGTAGCGGGAATGTTTGGCATTGAAACCACGTCTTTTGTGGCGCTCATTGGTGCTGCCGGTTTGGCCATTGGTTTGGCATTACAGGGTAGTCTGGGCCATTTTGCCAGTGGCGTTATGCTGCTTATTTTTCGGCCTTATAAAGTAGGCGATTTGATCTCAGTTGCCGGTTTTACTGGAGAGGTCGAATCTATTCAGGTATTTAACACCGTATTGAAAACAAATGATAATAAGCGGGTGATTGTGCCCAATGGCGCTGTTACCTCAGGTCCGATCACCAATATTTCCGGACAGGGAACAATTCGCGTGGATATGATTTTTGCGGTATCGGACGACCAGGACATTGATAAAGTACGGGTGTCCGTACAGCGCGCTGCTGATGCCTGCCCACTGATTCTTAAAACGCCCGCTGTTGATATTCTGGTGAACTGCCATGAAATAGGCATCATGAAATTCGACGTACGTCCATGGTGCGATTCGGCACATTACTGGGATGTCTATTACTTCATGCAGGAAAAAATTAAAAAACAATTTGCTACTGATGGGGTGCAAGGCCCCAAAACAGCAATGGAAGTGGTGATGACCAAAAATTAATAGCGCTTGTATTTACATATTCTGCCCAGCCCTTCTTTAACGCCCTTTGTTCGACTGTACAGGGTCATGCGTCTCTCCTTCCCGGCGGGTATGGTGGATATTCCATTCAAACCATACCCGCCGCGTCCGGAGACTTGCCTGAGTTTTTATCCCCGGGATACGGAGGTAGTGGAATATACCCATGGCGGCAAAACGATCAGCAATTGCCGGGCCGCGCTGTTTGGCAAACACAGTGTGGTCACCAACCGGTATGTGGGCCGCGATTTTATGCTGGTACAGGTAGTCTTTCAGCCCAATGGCTTGTACCGGCTGACCGGCATTCCCGCTTTTGAATTCACCAATACCTACTTAGATGCCGAAACGATTTTTGATAAAGAAATCAGAGCCGTGAACGAACGACTCAGCAGTGCCGCTGATTTCCGGGAAATGCTGCGCATTGTAGAAGTTTACCTGACGCAACTGGCAGCACAATCCCGCAAGGAATTTCATCCCATCGATGCGGTCAGTTCTTTGATGCTGAATGCGCCTGAAAAAATTTCACTGGATTGGCTGGCGAAGGAAAGTTTCCTGAGCCCCAAGCAGTTTGAACGAAAATTTGTGGAACGGGTGGGAATTAACCCTAAGTACTTCGCCCGTATTATTCGTTTTGACAGAGCTTTCCGTTTAAAAAATGCACAGCCCCACCGGGATTGGTTCGGCATTGCCATTGAATGCGGCTATTATGATTACCAGCATCTCGTGAAAGACTATAAGGAATTCACCAATTTTTCCCCCAATGCCTTCTATTTGCAGGAAGCAAAAGCACCCGAACGGCATTTTGGGATTCGGGAAACCTGAGA
>JBILHQ010000154.1:0-15476 GCA_044350415.1 Saprospiraceae bacterium
CCTGATTCTTTTGTATCTCAAAGGTAAAGCGTGTAATGGGTTTGTTACAGGATGTTTGACGAAGCTCTCAAATTTCTTTATGAATCAGGTAAAATTGATGACGAATTACCTGAGATCTTTTTTCGATTAAAAATAAGATCAACACGCGTACCTTTTCCTTGGTAGCTGTTAATGACAATATTATTGCTGTTGAGCAGTAGCAAGTCTCTGGTAAGGGATAAGCCCAGTCCGGAACCTGGTTCGTCAGCAGTGCCGGGCCGGGTATATCTCACAGCAGGGTCAAATATTTTCGCAATATCGGCATCAGGGATACCGCTGCCATTGTCTGCCATTGATAAGATACAATTTCCTTCTTTATCCTTTGAACAGGTAATGTTAATAATGCCTTTGAGCGGTGAAAATTTAATAGCATTGACAAGGATATTACTGATAATTAAACGGGTGTGGAGTATATCCTCAGTAAGAAAACAGGGTTCTTCCTGATTGTGCAGTACGGATAATTCTTTTTTTCTGATCCGCTCCCCAAAAAAATCAATTAACACCGATACGAGTTCTGAAAGGTTGAAAGTTTCTGGATAGGCTTTTAGTTCCATCTGCTGGCTTTGTGCCCAGTAAAATAAATTATCCAGACCTTGCGCCATTCCCTGTACTCTTGCACTCACCTGTTTGGTCACCATATGTACATCTTCTTTAGAAGCAATATCTTGTTCAAACAGATTAATAATATTCTGTAGTGCCTGAATAGGACTGCGCACGTCATGCGAAATGATAGACAATAATTTGTCTTTAGTTTGATTTAATCGCGCTAGTTGTTTGTTTTGATGGTATTCCCGGCGTCTTTCCCGGTATAAATAAATGACTAAAATAAGCAACGCTAAAAAACTTCCCTCCAGTATATATTTCAGGTAGCGTTCATATTGTTGTTTCGTCTCACTGAGTTTTACTTCATGGGCTTGTTGTTGGGCTTCAAATTCGAGCTGCTGGATTTGCATGTTTCGTTGCGCCCTACTATTATTCCGGATTTCCTGGAGACTGTCTTTTTTGATGGAATATTTCATCAGAGTCCAGAATGCGAGAGAGTCATAGCCATTGTAAAAATAACCCTCTGCCAGCAACTTCATACCTTCCAGGCTATACCATTCGCTTGAACCAGGATTGTTGCACAGACTAACAATTCTCTCGGCAGCTTCAATAGATTCATTATAACGGCCGGTACGGAGGCAGGAGTTGGCGAACAACTCCAACTGATGGTGATCCTGGTAATGGAGGACTTTACCATTCAGCAATTGAAATACTTTTTCAAACCAGTATTTTGCAGGTGTTTCTTCTTTTATTTCCCGGTAGAACTCGCCCAGAGTACTCCATGTCAATGCCAACGAAAGCGTATCATTGATGGATAGATTGGCGGCATCGAGGGCTTTTTGAAAATGCCCTAATTTTTCTTCCCGTGTTTTTAATCTTTTCCCAAGGGCAACTTCCGCGATTACGATCATCGCATAATCCTTCCTTCTTACTGCAAAATCTGTCGCTTTATTAAAGTATTGTTTGCCTCTTTCTGTTTCGCCATTGTCAAAAAGCACCAATCCCAGATTGTAGGCACAGTCTGCAATACGAGCAGAATCCTTTTCTTGTTCGGCGAGGGTAAGAGCCTTTAGGAGCCACTGACTGGCTCTGTCTGCATCATTTTCATCGAACTGATAAATACACCCCAGTCGGTATGCAGCGGTGGTCATCTCCTGTTTCATGCTGTCTTTTCCGGCTTCATTCCAAGCAGAGACTCCGTGAAAAAGGCTTTTTTCGGTATTGAAAATTTCATATTCGAACAACAGTTTCAGGTGGATTTCTACCAGCCTGGCCGTTTCCTTACAGGTTTTAAGTTCCTCTTCCAGTGGTTTAATGACACTATAGTTTTGTGCAAAACCGCTGCGCAAAACGACAATAGATAGAACCGCTGCAAGGACAATTTTCATTTTTTAAATAAATTTCTATATACAAAGTCCTGTTTAAATTGTTCCAGGTACTGCCCTCCAAGAGGCAGCTCATGATGACCAGTTACTACAATTTCACTGGTAAATGAACTGATTTTTAAAAGATTAACCAGGTATGACCGATGAATGCGCATAAATTTTGCACCAAGTTTCTGTTCAATAAAATTCAGGGAAGACAGGATTGTGTGTGTAGAATCTGGAGTGACAATCTGGATATAATTTTCCAGGCTTTTCACAAACAGAATATTATCAATTATAATTTTAGTGTACCCTTGTTGCTCTTTTACAAAGAAAAAACTATTGTCGAGTACTTCCAGTGTTTCGGGTTCTTCCGGCACTTTTGAGGCCAAAAATTTCAGTCGTTTTTGGACCTTATCTATTGCTAAAAAGAATCGATCCAGTTGTACGGGTTTAACGAGGAAATCGACAGCCTCCACTTCATAACTTTTCAATGCAAAGCGGTCGTGTGTGGTGATAAAAACCACCAAAGGCAGATTTTTGAGGCCTTTGGCAAAATCAATTCCATTGACTTCAGTCAACTGAACGTCGAGTAAAACCAAATCAATTTGCCCGGAAGTCAAGGCTGGAATTGCTTCCATTGGCGATCCATAAATCCCGGATATTTCAATCAAAGGATGGGCCTCTGCCATCCGGCGGAGAACTAATTGCCAGTGTTGTTCATCGTCTAAAATAAGGGTGCGTATCTTGTTCATTCTACCAATAACACTTTACTAAAGTGAATTTGATTTTCAAAATTGTGAAAAATTGTGCATCCAGATTATGCTTTTTTTCTGTTCCAATAAAAATATAGTGGTATGCCACTCAAAACTAACAACGTACCAATGGTGGCTTCGCGGGGTTGGTTAATCCAGGTAATCGCTACAAGTGCCACACAAAAGAGTACAAATAACGCCGGAATCACTGGATATCCCCACACTTTATAGGGGCGCTCCGCATTTGGTTCACGCCTTCGCATGATAAATACGCCAAAAGCAGTAGCGCCGTAAAAGAAGAAGGCGACATAAATCAACATATCGGTGAGCTGGTCGAAGCTGCCCGATAATACCAGTACACATGCCCAGACACCCTGCATCCACAGGGCTGGATTGGGTGTATTGTATTTTGGGTGAATATTGGCGGCCTGCTTGAAAAACAGGCCATCGCGAGCCATGGCATAATATACCCGCGGTGGCATCAGTACGGTGCTGTTTGTACAGCCCAGCGTTGTAAATAAAATAATTACAGACAGAACGGCAGCGCCTGCACCGCCGGCAAAATGGCGTACGACAGCCACTGCTGCAATGTCATTTTTTGCTTTTGCCACATCAACCACCTGGTCAATTGGGAGTACATACAAATAGGTGAAATTGACCAGCAAATAAGCGACAATAATTACCATTAATCCACCAAATAAGGCGAGTGGAAGGTTTTTATTCGGCTCTTTGATTTCTCCGCCGATAAACCCCAGTGTGTTCCAGCCTTCATAAGCCCAAAAGGCAGAAAGGAGGGCGGCAAACATCATTTTAATAAAGGTGAAATCGCTCACTGGGCGATCTACATATCCAGTGGCTACGGTCCCGATATTGGAAACACTGCCTCCGCCAAAAAATAATCCACTGATAACAATCATTAGCAGTCCGGCAATGACAAATCTGGTTATGCCGGTACTCAAAGCAGCAGCACCTTTAAGCCCCCTGGTATTTACCCATGTCAAAATAAGAATTAAAAGTATGGTCACCGCTTTTACACCGAGGTTTTCGAGTGGTTTGAACCACCCCAGTACAGTAATGCTTTCCAGTTCAGCCGATAAATGGGGGAGCGGAGCCAGTGCATTGAGCGATTGAGAAAAAACATAAGCAATAGAAGACAGTGATGCTGTTTTGATCACGGCAAAAGTGCTCCATCCCCACATAAAGCCCATAAATTTTCCGTATATTTTCCGGAAGTATACATATTCACCACCAGAATCGGCCATCATGCCCGCAATTTCTGCATTGCTCAGCGCGCCGCACAAACTGATAAAACCGGCCAATGCCCAGGCCCAAAGTACCAAAGAGGGCGACAGCAGGTTCTCCGACATCGGTGCTACTTTCTTGTAAACACCCGATCCGATTACCGAACTGACCACCAGAATTGTAGCCGCCTGCAGTGTAAGTGTCCTTACTAACTGTCCCTGTTGTTTTTCCATCATAGGACAAACGTAAGAAAAGTTTACGGTTAAACGCGAAAACGCATTATATTGCAACCAAATTTTTATTAATCCATGCTTTCGGTTTGCTACACAATGGCCACTATTTTGCATATTGGCTTCTTCCCTTTTGTTAATAATACCGCTTCTCCTGAAGGACATTGGCTGTGTATCATCTAAGCAGGACGGCACGACGAGCATAGGTGGGACCAACTCAACTGTTCAGGAGAAATGGAATTTAATAAAAACGGTATCATTACAAGTTCATGTGCAGAAACTTTTACACCTAGCTGCTCCAAATGGAAAACCGAAGACGAGGAGCTACTTCTTGCCGATTCCGATGATCAAATATTTGTCGGTTATAAGTGGAATATGCCCGACGAAAGGACATTGGTGCTGGAAAAAAGTGGAGTAACGTTTACGTTTGGCAGGATTTTCAAACCGCAGGCTGCGTCACATTAAGTTTGTCCGTTTTTAGTTATCAGGGATATACGTTACCCCGATAACTAAAAACGGATAACTAAAAACTAAGAAAACTGCAGATCTATAAGCCGGATTCTGTACTTCACCAGAAGTGAAGCCCTTGTCATTTATCTGGATCACGACATCACTGCCGGATTCTGCGCTGCCTACCCCCCTTGCAGCACCCGCGAGCCGCAGGTGTTCCCAACCGAAGTCGGGAAACAAGGTGTACATGGCATTTCAATCCGCGAGGTTTATCCGCCCCTCCGGTTGCCCGGAAGCGCCGTGTGCTCTTACCACACATTTTCACCCTTACCCCGCCGAAGGCGTGGCGGTAATTTTCTGTGACACTCTCTGTATCCCTTTATCCCGCCGAAACGGGACCCAAAGACCCCACCCGTTAGGTGGCGCGGTGCTCTGTATTGTCCGGACTTTCCTCCCGCATCACCGGCCGAAACCGGGAATAAAGGCGACAAGGCGATCTGCAGTTCAATGCAAAGGTAATGAAAAATCCTGTTAATTCTGCTCGGGTTCAAATCGCCGTTCGTACATATCTGCGTAATATCCTCCCTGTGCAATCAATTCGTCGTGTGTACCGGACTCTACAATATGGTGGTTGTCCAGGACAATAATCTTATCGAATTCCATCATACCATAAATACGATGGGTGATGATCAGCGCGGTTTTCTTTTGCAGTACATTGTTCAAATAGCCCAATATTTTACTTTCAGTTTGGGTGTCAACAGCAGAGAGGCAATCGTCCAGGAGGACAATGTCCGGTTTTTTGGCGAATGCCCTGGCGATACTGATTCGTTGTTTCTGGCCACCAGAGAGCGTTACTCCCCGCTCGCCTACAATTGTGTCATAGCCTTTGGGTAGGGAAAGTATTTCTTCGTGTACCGCTGCGCCTTCGGCAAATGATAATGCTTCTTCCATTTCAACACCGTCGTTGCCGAAGGCAATATTCCCCAATACCGTATCAGAAAAAAGGAAAACATCCTGGGGCACATACCCAATTCTTTGCCGGAGTTGGTGTACGTCATAATACCGGATATCACGGCCATCAATCAGTATTTTTCCTTCTGTAACATCGTACATTCGGACTAATAAATCCGCTACAGTCGTTTTGCCGCTCCCTGTTCGCCCCACGATAGCCATTCGTTCTCCTTTCTTAAGGTGGAAGGACACGTTTTCGAGCGCCTTTATACCGGTGTCGGGATAAACAAAAGAAACATTTTCAAACTCAATGTCACCTTCCAAATTGACGATCCCTGCGGTTGCCTGGTCCTGATGGGCGTTGTCGATTGTGGGTTGGGTGCGCAGGAACTCATTGATCCGTTTTTGTGATGCAGCAGCCTGTTGGGTAAGGGAAGCAATCCATCCGATGGCCGTCACTGGCCAGGTCAACATGGTAATATAGATGAGAAACTCCACAATGTTGCCTGTTTTAAGTCTTCCCGCAATCACTTCCAATCCTCCCACATATACCGTGATAATAACACTGGCTCCAACGAGCAGTGCCATCAACGGAAAGAAAAAAGCATCAATACGAATAAGGGAAAGTGACTTTGCCCGGTAGTTTTCGCTCTGATCAGCGAACCATTTCCCCATGGCATCTTCCTGCGCATAACTTTTTACCACCCTGATACCACTATAAACCTCCTGTGCTGAGCTGGTAAGAACGGCCAGTTGTTGCTGGATTTTCTCGCTTCTACGGTTGATTTGGTTACTCACCCAATAAATTGAAATACTCAAAAAAGGCAAAGGCAGTAATGACCAAAGTGTAAGGGTAGGACTCACCCGAATCATCGATCCGATCGTTAAGGTGAATAAAAAAATGAGATCAAGTCCGTACAAAATGGTAGGTCCTAAAAACATACGCACCTTGGAAACATCTTCCGATATACGGGACATAAGGTCACCGGTACTGTTTCTTTTATAAAAACCCTGGTCCAGTTTTTCATAATGCGCAAATATTTCTTTGCGCATATCGTATTCTATTAAGCGGCTTACCACGATGATAGTTTGCCGCATGAAAAACATAAACAAGCCCATAGAAAGGGCCAGAATAATGACTTCAAAACCAAACCAGCCAACTTTAGGAGCCAGTTCCTGCATTGCTTCCGGATGTGCTTTTATCCCCCCTTGGGTGCTGTAATGATCTGTGAGTGCTACCACAGTATCCAGCGCCTCCCTGATAACCTGAGGCTGCCATACCCGGAAAAAATTGGCAAAACCAACGAAAACAACCCCCATGAGCAATCGCCCACGATATTTCCAGAAGTATTTTTTGAGATACGTCAAATGCTGCATAAGTACAAAGGAACAAGAAAAACGGGAAACAGTTTATTTTAGTAAGGAGTGATGAGTGATGAATGATGAGTTTTATAGCGTACATTATAGCAGTACTACGATGTTCGTCGGACCTTTCGTAAGGTGTAAGTTAGAGGGTTTGCTCTCGGTATACATTAAAGGACACATTACCGTATACGCTAGAAAACTCATCACTCATCACTCATCACTTCATATTTATTAGTTGTTCCTGTAAAGAACCACATCAGGGCTTTCCATGTTGCAGCTATATTTTCTGTTTCTCCTTTTAGTGCGAATAGTAGCACTGACTTAGGGGCCACGATCCACCAGAGATAAAAATAGAATAGCCAGCGATGGCGCGGATAATTACGTTTGACAAACAGTATCCTATTGCGTACCATGAAATAGGTTTTTAATGCACCCATTTTGGATACAGTGAGGCTTTCTTTGTGGTAAATACGGGCGGTAGGTTCTACCCAAATGGTGTATCCTGCCCGCCGCATTTGTTCGCACCAGTCTAATTCTTCGTAATAGAGGAAATACTCTTCCGGCATGTAACCAACCTGATCTACTACAGCTCTGGGGACCATCATTGCTGCGCCATGGGTATAAGCGGTAGGTTTGGCGAGCAGAAACTGACCTGCATCAGATTGCCGCTCGCCAATAATCGTATTTCGTGCTGTATGGGGTGAGACGAGGGTCATGCCTGCATATTGAATAATATCCGTTTCTCCGGGTGTCTCATTATAATAACAGATCAACGGACTGACGGCACCGCAATTGTCGTGCTGTGTGCAAAAGGAAACTAGTCTGTCAATACAGTAATAGGTTAGTTCAGTATCATTATTGATAAAGAAAAGATATTCTCCTGTAGCCTGCGCTATGCCCAGGTTGTTTCCACCGGCAAAGCCCAGGTTGCGCTCACTCCGAATAAATCTCGCATTGGGATAACGGTTGTGAATGGCCTGTTCCGGGTTGATGACACTGGCGTTATCCACTACAATCAGTTCAATATTGCGGTAGCCCTGTCGCTGAATGGTATCCAGCAACGAGCAGGTTGTTTCGCATTGATTAAAATTGACAGTTATAATCGAAACTAAAGGCGGTTTTTTCAAAACAAGACTAATACATTATACGTCGCCTTTCTGAATAAAGGCAGTAAAGGTCTTCGCGATGATTTTAACATCAGTCCACAATGTACTACAATCGGCGTATTTCAGGTCTAAATCAATCCGATCTTTCTGGCTCATTTCTTCCTGCCCTCTTTTATTGACCTGCCACAGGCCGGTCAGACCCGCAGGGGCAAGGAATCTGGCACCTGCTTCATAATTGACTAATTGGGCGGCCTCATATACAGGAAGTGGCCGGTTGCCTACTAATGACATATCGCCTTTCAGGATATTGTACAGTTGGGGTAACTCGTCAATACTGTATTTTCGGATAAACCGCCCAACCCTTGTAATTCTTGGGTCGTTCATGAATTTTTTAAAAGTGGCTCCTTCGCCGTACTGATTATCCTTTAGCAGTTGCTCCAGTCGTGTATCGGCATCAACATACATGGAGCGAAATTTCCAAAAACTGAATTCGCTGTAGGCTGATCCAACCCGTGTGGAACGGTAAATTACAGATCCTTTTGATTCCATACGAATTGCAATGGCCACAATCAGTAATATTGGAGACAAGACTACCAGGCCTGTAATGCCAACACTGATATCGATCAGCCTTTTCCAAATTGGGATAGCCACACCTTTTTCCTCCAGGAAAGTGGTATCCAGGGCCAAAGCAACGTCGATGGAAGCCCGCTTGTATTTGGCCAGAAACAACAGTCTCTCCCATAGCTTATCCCATTGTACAGGTGCACCGTAAAAATCGTCGGCACCAGCCTGGATATACGGCAGACTTTCAGCAAAATGACTTCGGTCGGAAATAACAACAATTGGCAAGGCATTCAGTTGATGATCATCTTTTATCTGTGATAATAAGTTGGTGCTAATGCCAAAGGTCACCGACCGTGCATTGATAATCAATGCGGTCCCCAAAATGTCCTCTTCGTCAATTAACAGGCGGAACTCTTCGAGTATAAAATTGGCAGAATCAATAAAAACAGTAGCTAAACCATCTATGAATCGGCCTGCGCCAGGTTCAGGCAAAGAGGTTACTCTTGGGTAACCGATAAATATCAGCTGATGAATGGTCGGTTCGACCATCATTGAAGGTGGAGTAATTAACATAGTAGTAAGTAATGGTGGCAATGGTTTGATCAGAGCCTTATTAAAATCAGATTAAATAGATACAGCGAATACTCCTTCCTGAATTGTTGCAGGATCAGTAGTCACCGGAACACTACCGGTAAGATGCTGGATACGGTGCTCTAAATCGGTAAGATCAATCGATTTTGAAGCATTTTCCAGTAATAAATTGATGATAGGGATATGTGCAAAAATGCCACTGCAATCAAGGGTGCTGAAAAAGTCTTCAGTGGATCGGCAGTGGCTTTCGGCACCTGAAATAATAACATTGGGCACTATGCCTTTCCGGACCCAGCCCATTGCTTCCAGGCCGTTACTTGCCGGGAGTACCTGGAATTTTTTGGAGAGATACATGCTAAGCAATTTTCGAAAATGCTCGTGTTCTTCAATAATAAGTACTTTTTTTCTCATAATAGGTAAAATATGTAATCGGTAAAATATGTAATCGGTAAAATATGTAATCAGCCACCAGCTGTGCTGCTGGGTATTAGTGTCCATCAAGATAATCAATACTTACATAGCACGGATTATAAAAACACGGGGAAAACGGTACTTTGCCACGGATGTGGAACGAAGATTAAAAAATCAAATACTTTTCCAGCTCATCACCTGCGAGGGTAGACAAGAGAAGGAGGGGGATAAATAAGTAAATAGATTAAAAAATATGCAGGGTTAAGAATCCTGCACGAAGACCGAAGGATATTACTAAGATTACAGTAACAAAACCATGCCAAACTACACAAAAGAAGACGAAGCAGGGAATTTAATAATAATTGGATTTTGTAAGATTGAAAAAGGGAGGGTATGATTAAATGTTGAATGGCAGTAACAAAGGTACAGGATTTTTGAAATGTTTTTTATTGAAAAACCCATTTCAGAAAAAAATAAAATAGCCAACCTTTGGAATCACTTTTTTGGTGACTTTTGCCCGGCAAAGGGCGACAAGGGTATACTGAAAAACATCTGCCAGCCAAAAAATAAGTACTTTTAGCTGGCGGGCGGGTATTTTTGGGCAAATAAACGCTTTGTATTCCCCGCTTTAATAGCTTGTAAAAGGCTATTTGCTTCTTCGTTCAAAATAATAAAACTGTCGTTTTAGGGTCAATCAGATCTTCAGACACACATACTATTGATATGTCGGCTTCACAAATTGGTATTTTAGAGATAGTGTTTTGGTGCGGTGCTGGGGTGGTGTTTTATGCCTATATGGGTTATGGAATCGTCCTATGGTTGTTGTTAATCGCTAAAAGAGCCCTATTTCCTGCATCCAAAAGCAATGAGGCGG
Source organism: Saprospiraceae bacterium (assembly GCA_044350415.1). Classification (GTDB taxonomy): domain Bacteria; phylum Bacteroidota; class Bacteroidia; order Chitinophagales; family Saprospiraceae; genus M3007. Next base: position 10,486 of record JBILHQ010000154.1, read on the forward strand.
CGACAGTTTTTCCTAAAGTCACTTTCATTGTTTGTGCTTATAACGAATTTGCCTGGATTGCTGAAAAAATAGCCAATTCGCTGGCTATCGACTATCCTTCTGATAAGATCCGTTTTGTATTTGTAACGGATGGATCTGATGATGGAACTCCTCAAAAAGCGCTGACGGCATTTCGTTCGGCCAATCCCTCTGCTGCCTACTATGTATTGCATCAACCTGAACGGAAGGGAAAAATAGCCGCTTTTCACCGTGCAGTAACTGATTTTGGACGATGGGAAGGAGCCAATGAATCACATATTATTGTAAGTACAGACGCCAATACTTTATTAAATAAAGAGGCGGTAAAAAGAATGATGGCTCATTTTGATGATCCGGGGACGGGTGCTGTGGCGGGCGAAAAACGCATCCGGATGGATGAAAAAGATGCCGCCAATGCCGCTGGAGAAGGAATTTACTGGCAATATGAAAGTTTGCTCAAAAAGTGGGACGCTGAATTATGGTCGGTCGTGGGTGCCGCGGGCGAATTATTTGCACTGCGCGCTGATCTTTATGAACCAGTTCCACCCGATACCATCGTGGAGGATTTTTACTTAACAATGCGCATTGCACAACAAGGCTATCGGGTGGCCTACGAACCTGGAGCCTATGCAGTGGAGAGCTCTTCTGCTTCGGTAGGGGAGGAAATGAAAAGGAAAATAAGGATTGCTGCGGGAGGTTTACAGGCGGTAGCCCGGTTGGCTGCACTCCTCAATATTTTTCGTTATGGAACCTTAAGCTTCCAATATATTTCCCATCGTTTTTTGCGTTGGACCCTTGCACCTGCTTTCCTCCCGGTTTTGTTGGTGTCCAATATTGTACTGGCATATTTTGGCCCCTCGTATTATCAAATTATTCTTGTAATTCAATTGTTATTTTATGCCTTTTCAGCACTGGGATACTTTTTCGAGCGACGAAAAGTCAAGGTTAAAGCGTTTTTTATTCCTTACTATTTTTGTGTGATGAATTACGCGATGTACGCCGGCCTGTTCAGGCTGTTGCGGGGGAAGCAGTCGGTCATTTGGGAGAAATCGGAGCGGGCGAGTTAGTAAATTAGTCCCAGGTCCGGAGAGTGTTCCCCCAAGCAGGTCGATTGATACCGGTGGACGGCATGCTTGTGGCCAACTCTACGGACCAGGGACTAACTGACTAACCAACTTGGGACTAATTTAAAATAACCTGATGACCACCCATGCAAAAGGTAAAAAGTAAATCAAGGAATCAAAGCGGTCCAGAAAACCGCCGTGCCCCGGCATGATATTTCCCGAGTCTTTAATATGCACACTGCGTTTCAGCATTGATTCCACCAGGTCGCCTGCGGTGCCCATTACTGCCGCGACGGCACCGAGCGCCAGCCATTCGGAGCGGCTAAAATCTGGAATGATCATAGATAATAGCCAACTCACCACGAATACCCCAACGATACCCCCAAGTGTGCCTTCCCAGGTTTTTTTGGGGGATATGCGGCTGAAGAAGGGGCGTTTGCCAATTTGGGAACCAATAAGATACGCCATCGTGTCGTTAGACCAGTTGAGCAGCATCAACCCCAGCACCCGCAGGGGCATATATTGGCCGCCATCAGTGGCCAGACTTACCAGTAATGCAAATGGAAGGGCTACATAGACCACTGCCAGCAAATAATTGCCAATACTGGGAAAAGGTTGTCGCGATGCCAGCACCAACTCCAACCCCAACAGTACCAGAAAAGGTAATGCGAGGCAGGTGATAACCAGCATTGGGTCCATAGCAGGAAGGCCAACGCCAGTCTGCATCCGGTTTAAAGTCGAATAACTGAATATTCCGTAAAAGAGGGCGGCAAGTGCACTTCCGGTCACCTTTCTCAGCAACAAATAATCAGCTTCCGGCCCGAATAACAAACTCATCAGTTCCCAGGCGCTTACCACCGTAATGAGCCCAAAAAGCAACAGGAATGAATACAGGTGGCCAAACACACCAGCCAGCATAATGGCCACAAAAAAAATAGCAGTAATTGTTCTTTGCTTCATAAGTGATTAAATACGTTCAATCTTAGCGCCAATGGCATTCAGGCGCTGGTCGATATACTGGTATCCCCGGTCAATTTGGTGACTATTATGAATCCTGCTAACACCTTTAGCTGACAACGCTGCAATCAGCAAGGCCTGTCCGGCACGAATATCGGGTGAGGTCATTTCAATACCCCGTAATTGATACCGACGGTCGAGCCCGATTACAGTGGCCCGGTGTGGATCACATAAAATGATCTGTGCCCCCATATCGATCAGTTTGTCGACAAAAAACAAACGGCTTTCAAACATTTTCTGGTGGATGAGCACACTTCCGCGGGCTTGTGTGGCGGTGACCAATACGATTGACATCAGGTCAGGAGTAAAGCCGGGCCATGGTGCATCATAAATAGTCATAATTGATCCATCGATGAACGTTTGTATCTCGTAGTGTTCGTGTGGCGGTATATGCAGGTCGTCGCCAATTCGTTCAATCGTCAATCCAAGTCGTTCAAAGGTATATGGAATGATTCCTAATTGATCAACTGCTGCATTTTTAATGGTGATATCGCCTCCTGTCATGGCTGCAAGACCAATGAAAGAGCCTATTTCAATCATGTCGGGCAAACACCGGTGTTCAGTGCCATGTAAGTGCTCCACGCCTTCAATGACCAGCAAGTTAGAGCCTATTCCCAGGATGTTGGCCCCCATGCGGTTGAGCATAGCACACAATTGCTGCAGGTAAGGTTCGCAAGCTGCATTGTAAATAGTAGTTTTGCCTTTGGAACAAACGGCGGCCATCACTACATTGGCAGTTCCAGTTACGGATATCTCATCTAAGTGAATATACGTACCTTGCAGCCCTCCTTTAGGTTGTTCAATATAATAGATGTCTTTTTCGTCATCATATTTGAACTCTGCTCCCAATTTTTGGAAGCCCAGGAAGTGGGTGTCCAGGCGGCGGCGACCAATTTTGTCGCCACCAGGCTTGGGGAGTGCGGCCCGTCCAAAGCGGGAGAGGAGAGGACCGATGAGCATCACCGAACCGCGGAGTTTTTGCGCATCGCGCAGGAAAGCCTCGGAGCGGAGATAGGCGATGTCGATGGTCCCTGCACAGAATCGGTAAGTGTCGGGTGCTGTACGCTCGACAGACACTCCGAGACCGCGCAGCAAATCGATGAGTTTATTGACGTCCAGAATGTCCGGGATATTGGATATGGTGATCCATTCGTCGGAAAGTAGCACCGCAGCAATAACCTGCAGTGCTTCGTTTTTTGCCCCTTGTGGGTGGAGTTCGCCAGCCAAAGGCCGGCCTCCGGTTACTTCAAAAGTATCAGATTGCATGTCGTTACAGACTATTTTTTAAAAATGCCCGCGAAATTATGGAGAATCGCAGTAGAAGTTGGAAAAAATAAATTTTGTTTTTAAAATTTGCACCCGAATCATTCAAAGAAACGTTTCTGTTTTATGAAAAAATTATTAAAATTTCTGCTTTATGCAGTGCTGAGTATTGTGGCGCTGGTAGTTGTTTTGGGCTTATTTGCCAAAAAAGATTACCACATTGAGCGCAGTATTGAAATAGACGCGCCGCAGGCGATGATCTATGATTATATCCGTCACTTCAAAAACTTTGATCAGTGGTCGCCCTGGACAGCACTTGATCCTGAGATGACTTCAACTGTTTCGGGCACTGATGGTGAGGTGGGAGCCCTTCATAGTTGGAAAGGCAACAAAAAAGTGGGGGAGGGGAGGCAAACGATCACTGCGCTTGCTCCCGATCGCATTGATATCAAAACTGAATTCCTGGAGCCTTATGCCGGTACTTCTCCCACTTGGTTTAAGCTGGAGCCTGCCGGTAAAAAAATTAAAGTGAGTTGGGCATTTGATATGCACACGCCTTTTCCGCTCAATGGCTTAATGATGTTTACGGATGTGGATGCAGGAGTAGGGAAAGATTATGAGATGGGATTAGAAAACCTCCAGCGGATTCTGGAAGAAATGGCCCACCGGAAGTACCGGGGTTTTGAAGTGACAATTGATGAAACATTCCCGGTGCGTAACTATTACGGCATCCGGCAGACTACCGACAGCAGTTCTTACCGAAAAATTTTTACCGGAGGGCTTGCTAAATCGATTGCCGTATTTGAAAAGTCGGGCGTCAAACCTACAGGTCCTGCTGCCACTTTATTCTGGACAAGGGCAGGCGTCAAGACCGACTTTACGGTAGGTTTGCCGGCTGCTCCTGGTGTTGTACCGGCAGGACTCAGTGCCGTGGAGACAGGTGGACGCAAGGCATATATAATCGATTATTATGGTGCTTATGAAGGGGCAGGCCGGGCACATGGTGCGATGGAGGAATTCATGGCCGCCAACAATCTATCCTCTGTGCCGCCTGCAATAGAAGAATATTTGGTGACTCCGGCTACTGAAAAGGACACATCAAAGTGGCTTACCAAGGTGATTTACTTTGCAGAGCCCCAAAAATAGGTTGAAATTGGCCTCTTTTAGGCATTTATTTTAATTTTATCAATGTTTTTTTTAAAGATGACACTATCTGTCATTGAAAAATATACCTTTGTACCAAGTTATTTTCATTCATTTTTTTTCACAAAACATTAGAAACAGTGGAATTCGGGAAATTTAGACGGGGAGATCGTGATGATCGTGGCGGCACTGACCGCCCACGCTCAGGAGATCGTGATGACCGTGGCGGTACAGACCGCCCTCGTTCAGGAGATCGTGATGACCGTGGCGGTACAGACCGCCCTCGTTCAGGGGATCGTGATGGTGGCGGCAGCCGTTTCGGCGGCGGTGGTGGTGATCGCTCACGCCCCCGTTTCGGCGGTGGCGGTGGCGACCGTTCCCGCTACGAACGCAGTGATCGTGGCAGTTCCGATCGTCCGAGATTCGATCGTGGCGACCGCAGCGGTGGCGGCGATCGTGGCGACCGCAGTGGTGGTTTTGACAAAG
>JBILHQ010000322.1:0-4930 GCA_044350415.1 Saprospiraceae bacterium
GTTCGTAAATTGATCGTTCAATAATGGAGGTATTTGCGACGTTATCCAATATAGATAACCAGTCAGTAGCACTGATCGCGTTTTCAGTGCTGCTGTCTTTTTTGTTGTCGAGTTTAATTGTGTTCACTTATGAAAAGGCGTCGCGTGATGTGGCCACGCCTGATCATTTTTTGCAATCGCTGATATTAATGTCGTTAGTGACCACCACGATTATGCAGTCGATTGGCGACAGTCCGGCCCGGGGTTTTGGTATTTTCGGGGCGTTGGCGATTCTTCGATTCAGGACACAATTGTTTAGTCCGCGCAATATTTCCTTCATTTTTGCAGCGATGGCGGTGGGTATTGCTTGCGGTGTGTATAGTTTTATCAATGCCGTTATTGGCACACTGGCTTTTTGTCTGGTCGCCTTTTTTCTCCGGCTCACCCCGTACAGCAAAAAGAGCAATTTGCTGGGTCAATTGCGCATGGAGGCCCCCGCTGATATGGAAACCAAATTGGCGATCCAGAAGACGATCCGACAATTTACCCGGAAATTCGTGTTAAAAAGGTATCGAATTCTTCCACCAGAGAAAGGCGATCTGGCAGAATTAACTTACGATATCAGGGTTCATGACGAAGTCAATGGTGTTGAATTGACCAAACAATTGCGCACCATTACCGGCGTGCAATCAGTCCGGTTAAATTTTGACGACACTTATTATTAAATAAACATCTACGCAGCAAGTGTTCGAATATATCCGCAGAATTAATATATTGTATTTGGCTATTCCGGTGGTTTGCTGGGGTTTATGGGTGATGTTTCAAAATTTGAACCGGGGAGCAGCTGCCTTTTTCGGTTTCGCTGAGAATAATGAAACCAGTATCAACCTTGATCACGACCTGATAGTGAACCGTATTTTTGTGAAACCTGGCTCTTTTGTAAAAAAAGGGGCCTTACTGATGGAAGTTACCCGTACGGCACTCGATTTTAAAATGACCGAACTAAATTTCAGCATTGCCGAACTGGAATCGCGGGACCAATGGCGGGCCGCAGAAATTAAAGCCAAAATCGACCAATTGCGTGCCGAACGGTCTGAAAAAACAGGGGCTATTGCCTCGGAAATCCGCCTGCTGGAAGCAGAGTACGGACTGAACCAACAGGTGCTCCGCAATTTAAAAAGTGTGGAATTTGGCGACACCTCCTCTACCTCCTCCTCCAAAGGACCGTATGCGACCCAACTTGCCGCACTCCGGGAGAAACTCCTCTTGTCGGTGGAACCGATTGACAAAGAAATCAGTACGCTCGAGAAGGAGTTCCTGTTGTCGGGAGTTCCTGAAAAAAAACAAGTGGACAAACTGAAGGAGGATATCAATTTTTATAAAAAAGAACAGGAACGGCTGACTATTTATGCGCCTTCCGATGGTCTTATCGGCTATGTCCACTGCAAAGAGGGCGAGAATATTCCGGCCTTTACGACCATGATTTCTTTTTATGAACAGAATCCCAATATGGTGATTGGGTATGTACACGAAAGTTTGTCGCTGAAAGTTCAGGTGGGCGATTCATTGCGGGTAGTATCCATCCTGCATCCAGCCGATCAATGTATGGGTAAGGTGAGTGGATTGGGGCACCGGGTGGTGGAAATCCCTGAGCGATTGCGGAAGATTCCGGAATTGCGGTCGTATGGCCGCGAAGTGCTGATTGAAATTCCTGCCAATAACAGGTTTTTACAAAAGGAAAAGGTACAGTTGCAATGGCCCAATTTGTCCAGCAATCCTTTTCGTTCATTTATTTCCCAGCGCAGTGCCGAACAATGAAATTATTTTCTTTTATAGGGCTTAGTTGGTGCTGTTTAACAGGCCATGCCGCATTGGCTCAGCAGCGCGTTTCATCAGCTGATATTCTGGCGACGGTAAAGACCGACCGTGGAGTTACGCTGCAGGACAATCAGATCGATTATTACCAACAGCATATCAAATCGCTTCATTTTGTTGACCAGGTATCGCTGCGTACCCGCACCGATGAATTTGACTGGGCGCGGCAGGATTATGCTGCCCGCTTAGATGTCAATGGATTAGGGGAATTGTACCGGTCGCGGGGTTTGCAACAGGCTGATTTGGAGACCGTTCGTGCCCAAAAAGCCGATTTATTTCACAATGCTTTATTGGAAAGGTACAGTTTGCTGACCAGGTATTTTTCGCTGGAAAAAGAAGTTGCGATCCGCCGGAAATTAAAAGTGATCACGGAGGATAAAATCCGGGTACTCGAACAGATTGCTGCTTATTCGGCTGCTGGTGATCCGGAGGAAATGATGAAAACGGATTTTGAAAAAGACGATATCGTCATCAAAATCAGCGAAAATGAATCAGAAATAGTACAGATAAAAGCCATTTTTGCCGGTTTTTTCGGCAGTACTGATTCCTTGCAAATTGATACCGCCAATGTGATTTCCATCGACCGCATGCTGCTGCTACTCAATGGTCAAACTGATTCCATCAACACCAACCCCGGCATTTTTGAAAAAGAGGCTAAAATAGCCAAAATACGCGCAGAATACCACCTTGAAGAAGCCAAACAACTGCAAACCCTGGATTTTATTCAACTGCGGTACAGCCTGCGGAACAATCCTCCGTTGTTCAATAAATTTGATATTGCCGTCGGACTGACGCTCCCTTACAACGCTTCCAGCCGGGTGAAAAAATCCGAATTATTCATCGAGCAGCATGCTGCTGAACAGGAATTGACCCTTTATCGGGAAAAACTGCAACGCCTGGTAGTTGACAATTTTCAGGAGTTGAAAGGCCTGCAATCCCAGCGACTCCTTATTCAGCAACAAATCACTGATGCTCGCAACCGGTATGCTCCCGAGAAAAACACCAGCCTCCAGAAAAATGGCGTGAGCGCCCTGCTTCAATTCAATGAGCTGCTGCTAAAACGTTCCCTCCGGATCACCGAAATAGACCGTGAAATCGCCAGCCGCTACTTAGAGATTCTTTACCTTACCGGCCGAATGTCGGAACAGCCACTGTTGAATTATTTGCGAAATGATTTGGGGGGTTTTTAGGCACTGAAATGGGTAACTATTCAGGTGCCTCTTCGGGGCGACGTTTTTTTACCCGGAGAGCCACGGAGGCGTAGAGACCTGAGATAAGTTCGTTTTTTATAAGAAGAACACGATTAACACAACGATCCCTCTTCGCTCTGTGGTTCTCTGTCCACTTTTCTCCATGTACCCCCCCCCGGAAGGATGCCTGAATAGTTGCCGAAATTGAACATTTAAAATTAATTTACGAAGTACAGCAAGTATGCAGTCACCGTTAATTGGGTGGATTTTCCTGTTCATTGGGCTATCCAAAACAGCTTTGGGCGGTTCAGCGAAGGATTTACAGCGTATTTTGCTTTATTGAACCAGCTGCAATGCGGTTTCATCGATTCGACAGATTACCTGCATATAGTCAACCAGGATGTCATACGATCCCTGGAACAATCACCCGTAGCGAAGGCTACTAATGTACAAATAGCCAAAGGATTTTTTATCGATCCCGGTTTGCGGCGGTTGCCGTATTTCTGTGGGTTTGTTTTGGCGCGGGAGTTGGAGAGTTGGATTGAAAAAAATCTTTGGGGAATCGGCATTTGTGGGAGGTGATGATAAGCGATTATGACAGGAACGGATATTCGCTGGAAGGCTATTTGGATGACCTGAAAAGGGTAAGCGGTAATAGAACAGGTCACTCCGTTCGAACCCAACAGATTTGTCGGTGAAGGAATAGGATTTCAGCGCAGAAGAATTACCTGCTGTTTTTACTTCGCCGACTTTGTTGTAATCCAGGTTTTCGCCGAAGGCGCGCTCCAACTCAAAATGACCGAGGTCTTTTTCTGAAGCCGTACTCCATTGGAGTAATGCATCTTAGAAATGCTGTGAAAGAATCAATGCTGTATTACTGCCCAATATGGTCTGCAACAGGAATGTATTGTCATTCGAAGGACCGGAATAACGGACATTACCATTCATGTTCAGGTCGCAGTTGCTGTAAATATTCGGTATCACCAATGCCGGATTACCCCCTAAGCACCCCTGGAGCAATGCGGTATTGTCATTGGATAGTCCTGAATACCGTACAATGGCATCACCGTTGACATCACCGCCCCACATACAGTATTTGCCGATCATCAGTGCCATTGGATTATTAGAGACCATTGGGTTTTTAAAGGCAGCGGAGGCCGAAAGGGTAAAGTTGTACAATGGTGGCGCTATCGTCAGCGGAATGGCATTGGCGGTCATTATTCCGAGGTGGTTGCGATGTTTAATCGCCACGAAGTAATTACCTGGTGCAATTGAATTAAAAGGAACGGTAGAAACACCGTCCACATCAACAATGTCGCCATCCACCTGTATTAATGCCGAGGTCGTTGCGAGAATATGGGTGTGATTCGTCGCGTCGCGGATTTCCACTTTCACCCAATCAACGATAGCGTTAGTGCCACTTACGGCCAAAACTGTTGCAGTGGTGGTTTGCCCGGTTCCATAAGGTGAAGCTTTTGGGATAAGGGCCAATTGCCTCAGGTTGTCCCGCATTTTTCCCTGGTCCGCAGCATAGGTGCCTTGCAGGAAAGCCCGTAGTTGCACTTTTACGCCGTTGCGGGTAATCATCACGTCATCAAATGTTATACAGGAGCCGTTGGTAATAGTCCAGCGTAGCACTGTAGTGATACCTGTTACAAAAGTTACTGCGGTGGTGGGCGATGAAGCGTTATTGATCGTAACGGTACCTGAAACCACGGTCCACATCCCTGTTCCGGGTGTAGCAGCACTAGCGGCCATAGTAAAAGTAGCGGTGCCACCCGTCTGGTCGGGTCCTGCATTGGCCACGACCAGTTGTTGTATTATAACAGTTTGTATTGTAGAGCCTGAACAACCATTATTGTCGGTAGCAGAATACCGCACTAAAT
>JBILHQ010000155.1:0-15330 GCA_044350415.1 Saprospiraceae bacterium
GACAATAGTATACCGATCAACATCACCCAGCCCAGCCAGTTGGGAAACGGAACAATTTCTTCGGGGGTATCGTCCCAGCCTGGAGCGGGTTGATTGAAGGATTTGATTGGTAAACCTTGTCTTTTACTTTCTTCAATATGGTTGCGGCGAAGTTCTTCAATCACTGGTCGAAGTTGTTCGGCCAGCGCATGCAGTCCGTCCTCCCTGGGGTTTATCTGATTTAATGCTTTACCTGGTGGCCCCAATGTTGGAAAACCAGCCAGTCGCGACTGCATTTTCCATTGCGAAGACGAAAGGATAACCGGGAAAATCCGAACATATTGATTGCCCAATTGTTGATATCGCTCGACAGCACGGGGAACCTCCTCCTGCTCAATCCAGGGAGTGGTTATTGATTTCTGGCTGATAAGGAACAGATAAATATGCGCCTGCTCTGCTTCCAGGGTAAGCGCCCGGTGGTATGGTAACCGTCGGTATTGGTTGGGATTAATCCAAAAAAACAACACATTCCATGGGAAAGCCAGTACAGGACTGGGTTCCTTGTGATTATACCAAATTCTGAAATGGTATTTTTCTTCCATAGGACGCAACCATTCCCTGATTTCCTGGATGTACCGTGCGTCCTCGGGTGCATGTGAAATGTACAGTTTGAGCAAAACCCAATGATTTTAGCGAATGCAAAAGAACTCAGATTTTGGCGTTCTTTGTCGAAAAATGAACGGTAAAATGAACACAAAGTATTTTTTCTTCTTTTTTGTCCTTTTTTTATCCCAAACAGCAGCTGCTCAACGGCAGGTATGTTCAACTGGAGTGCTCAATATGCAACAATTGCGGATATTGGCCCAACCATCCACCAGCAAATTCAGGCTGTTTTACAGAGGAGTACGGCCACTCGGGAAGATTACACCTGTTTTGTATAAGGATACGGCCTTACCCACCTCTGCCATTTTTCTACCCCAATGGACAGCAGCAGATTTACCCGTTTTTTGCCGTATTGAACATGAAATAGGAAGAAAAATGCCCCTGCTCATCAAATTTCGCTTGGGCTCGGTAGAATATGTGGATTGGCTCGAAGGGAAAAACTAATTTAGTGTTTAGTGGTTTTATAAAAACAAAAGGGTATGAAACACTCACCACTAAACACTAAACACTAACTCATAATTTAATAAAAGTATTCTGCATTCTTCCCGCCGACGTTTCTAGCATCAGCTGGTAGTTGGCTGCGGGCAAATCACTGATATTGATACTGAAGGAGGACGAATTGGCGACATTTATGGATTTTACGGTGCGGCCGTCAGCACTGCGAACAGTCACATCTCCTGAACCGATCACTTGTCCGCCTGTGAGTTGTGCGCTTGCTGTCAACCACTCTGAAGCAGGGTTGGGCGAAATGCTCAATGTACCAGCTACAAACGGAACTTCCACTGCGGGTGTTTCCGGGCAATCAATAATTCCCAGTTCATAACCGTCATGGCAATCAGGATGGAAATGGTCCTGTATGCCAAATTCATATTGGGTAGTTCCGTTACCTTCCAATGGCCCGATGATTACCGGCTGACTGTGTGCGTAAGGATAAGTACCGTAATTAACACCATTGCCTACCACATCAAAACCACCGTTACCTATATTTTCATAATTAAAAGTCAGGATGGCAAAAAACTGTCCGCACAGGCATGGCGTAGTTTTAACATTCAGATCCCAGATATGGCAGTTGCCTTGTTGGGTGCAGGCCGGTACAGGGAATTCAATGACACGGCAACAGTTGGGATTGTCATTCATGCATACTTTAACGACATCGTTGGGTCCGCCATTATAAGGGAAATGCAAGAGGGTAAGTGGCAACGCGTTCAAGGGATAGTAACCCAGGTACACTCCATTGCCCCAAACCTCAAAGAAATCATTGGTTGGGTTAGCCACCTGGAAATTGATGACTACGGTATAAGTGGAATCCTCGTGGCATTCGCCGGTTTCCATAAATAAATTGTAGATTTCACAGTTCCCGTTGTTCAGGATGCAGGCAGGCACCGGGAATTCCACTATTTTACAGCAGGGCGAACTTTGGGTCATACATACTTTGACCATATCATTAGCACCGCCGTTGTAATGAAAATTTGGAATAGTTAGTGGCAAAGCAGATACCGGGAAGTTGCCGATATATACATTGTTGCCCCATACATCAAAATGATTAGCCGTGGAATTAACGACTTGGAAATTAATCAGAAGCGCATAGGTAGAATCGCTGGTGCAATCACCTGTATCGTACACAAAATTGACAATTTCACAGGTGCCACTGTTCAAAACACAAGGCGGAACAGGGAATTCTACTGTTTTGCAACAAGTCAAATTTTGGGTCATGCATACCTGAATGACGTCATTTGGACCGCCGTTGTAATGAAAATTCTGGATGGTAAGCGGTAAAGCCGAAAGGGGGTAGTTACCAAGGAGTACTCCATTGCCAAATACAGTAAAGTTAGTAGAGGAGGAGTTGGCGACTTGGAAGTTCAGTACCACCGTATAAGTCGAGTCGCCGGTACAATCGCCCGGAGTTACCACCATATTGAAGATTTCGCAGGGGGTGGTAAGGATACAGGCCGGCACAGGAAATTCCTGGGTACGACAACAGTCTTCATTTCCTTTTATACATACCTTTACTACATCACTGGCTCCGCCGTTGTAAGGGAAACTGTTGATGGTAAATGGTAATGCCGACAACGGGTATGAACCAAGTGATTGATTATTGCCCCACATGATAAAGGAGTCGTTGGTGGGGTTTTGTACCTGAAAATTAATGGTGGCAACATAAGTGGGTGCATTGGGATTACAAACGCCGGTGACCACTGTAAGGTCGTAAATTTCACAAGGTGTCTGCGCCTGCAGTCCAAACCAGGACAGCAGTACAAAAATCGGTAATACAGAAAAGCGCATAAGGTGTTAGTTTTTAGTAAAATTAAAAAGATACCATGATAACGCAATTCGCTGGCTAAGGGTTGGTTTCCTTCATTGCGTTCAGGAGGACAATGATTTTTTAAGAACAGATAAGTTGTTTTTTTACCATTTTGATAAGTTTTACCAGTACTGTATTCGGGTATGTGTCCTGCCGGAGGTGCTTTTTCAACCGGGCCTTTTTTAAAAACTTCAAAGTTGCAGGAATAAATAACCGACAAGCCTGATAATAAAAGGGTTAATAAAAGCAGCTTTGTGCCGTGAGTAGGTTGTTTTTTCATGGGTGTATTTTGATTGAACTGCGCAAAAAGATAAATCTACGTCGCAACGATCCGTTTAACTGGTATAACGCTAAGGCAACAAAGGTGAGCACATTTTAAAGGATCTGTATTACATAATTCTTGAAATAAGTTACATCATTCACACCTTGTTATTGATTAAAAAAATATCAGGCAACCCAGTCCGCATTACCACAAAGGCAAATAAAACAGCAGTTCCAACGAAGTTTGGTCTGTATAAATGACATCCTCATCAATTATCACACTTTTACCCCTAAACCATTGATAACCAATGCAATTATTACCCTTCCTAATAATCATCAAAAAATAATTCAGCCAAAAAATAGTTGATAATCAACTATTTATCAATTAATTTTGAAAAAAGATTGACAATAGCTTGTCTGCAAAGAATCAGCGGTTTACCTTTGCGCCCTCTTTGTGAAAAGAGGTATAAAAATAAACGATAAAGATGAATACGTTAAGTTACAGGACGGTTTCTGTCAGCGCGGCTCAAGCGGAGCGCAAATGGTACGTTGTGGACGCTACTGATAAGCCAGTTGGCCGTCTGTCTTCGAAAATTGCTACGATTTTACGCGGCAAAAACAAACCATCTTATACCCCACACGATGATACAGGCGATTATGTCATTATCATCAATGCGGATAAGGTGCGTTTCACCGGCAAAAAATTTGCCCAAAAAGAATATCTGAACTACTCTTTGCACCCAGGTGGCTTGAAAGTTACCGTCGCTGCGGAGATGTTAGCCAAGCACCCGGAGCGTATTATGGAACGTGCCATTAAAGGTATGTTGCCTAAAACCAAACTGGGTCGTCAGATGTACAAGAAGTTATTTGTTTATGCAGGCAGCGAGCATCCGCACGTAGCACAGAAACCAGTAGCGCTTTAAGACATTCACTCACTCATTAAGAATTCTCACATTTCAATATATGGAAATGATTAATGCCATCGGTCGCCGTAAAACTGCTGTGGCCCGGATATATCTTTCGAAGGGAGAAGGTAAAATCACGATCAATGGTCGTGATTACCGCGAATACTTCCCGCATGTGCACGTACAGCACAACGTAACCGATCCGTTTGTAACGGTTGGTGTTGAAAATGCTTTCAACCTGACAGTCAACGTAAAAGGTGGCGGTTTTAAAGGACAGGCAGAAGCTGTTCGTATGGGTATCAGCCGCGCGCTGGTGAAGCTCGATCTCGAGTTCAAAGCGCCGCTTAAAGCTAAAAAATACCTTACACGCGACAGTCGTGCTGTTGAACGCAAAAAATACGGCAGACCAAAAGCGCGTAAACGCTTCCAGTTCTCCAAGCGTTAAACGCCTTATTCCGGCCCCCGACTTTCGGGGGAATTTTTTCAACTTTCAAAATTTGTCTTCGCAATGCAGAAGCCTACATACAAAGAACTGTTGGATGCCGGTTGCCACTTTGGTCACATGCGCCGCAAGTGGAACCCAAAAATGACTCCTTATATCTTCATGGAGCACAAAGGTATCCACCTTATCGATCTCAACCGCACCGCCGAATGCCTTGAGCGCGCCGCGCTCACTGCTAAAACCATGGCCAAAAGTGGTAAAAAAATCCTTTTCGTCGCTACGAAAAAACAAGCACGCGAAATCGTTCAGCAAGCTGCTGTAAGCGTGGGTATGCCATTTGTTACCGACCGTTGGCTTGGTGGTATGATGACCAACTTCGCAACGATCCGCAAATCGGTGAAAAAAATGCAGAACATCGAGCGCATGCTCGCTGATGCTACACTCACCAGCATCACCAAAAAAGAACGCCTTACCCTGAGCCGCGAACACGCGAAAATGGATAAGCAAATTGGTGGTATCGCTGAGCTGAATCGCCTGCCAAACGCGGTGTTTATCATTGATATTCACCACGAACACCTTGCACTCGCTGAATCGCGTAAACTGGGTATCAAAACACTTGGTATGGTCGATACTAACTCCGACCCAACCTTA
Organism: Saprospiraceae bacterium; assembly: GCA_044350415.1. GTDB lineage: Bacteria > Bacteroidota > Bacteroidia > Chitinophagales > Saprospiraceae > M3007. Next base: position 5,204 of record JBILHQ010000155.1, read on the forward strand.
GTTGATTTCCCAATCCCAAGCAACGACGACGCTTCTAAATCCATCTACTTTATTACCAACTACATCGTAGCGGCAATCAAAGAAGGTCTGGATGAGCGTAAAGCGGCTAAGGGTGAAGAAAAAGAGTAATTTTTTATTTCAATTTGAAACATTCTCAATTCAATGAGCAAAGTATCTGTTGCTGATATTCAAAAACTGCGCGAAATGACTGGCGCAGGTATGATGGACTGCAAAAAAGCCCTCGAGGAAAGCGAAGGCGATTATGAAGGCGCACAAGATTACCTCCGCAAAAAAGGTATCGCTAAAGCTGCTAAACGCGAAGATCGTGAAGCAACGGAAGGCGTGGTAATCGCTCAAACTAATGCCAACCAAACCCGTGGCGTTATCGTGGCACTCAACTGTGAAACTGATTTCGTGGCGCGCAATGAAAATTATATTGCACTCACGAAAAAAATCGCAGATATCGCCCTTGAAAACTTCCCTGCAACACTGGAAGAATTGCTGGCCCTTCCTTTTGAAGGTGCAGTAACGATCGGTGAAAAAGTAGGAGAGCAAAACGGTATCATCGGCGAAAAAATCGAACTTGGTCGCTACGAAACACTTACAGGTGCTCAAATAGTCACATACAATCACTCGAACAACAAACGTTCGGTATTGTTGGGCCTCAATAAAAGCAGCGCAGATTTCGAACAAGGTGGCCGCGATGTGGCTATGCAAATCGCAGCGATGAGCCCCGTATCTGTTAGCAAAGACGACGTAGATCCGAAAATCATCGAAAAAGAACTCGAAATTGGAAAAGAACTTGCCCGCAACGAAGGCAAGGCCGAAGAAATGCTCGAGAAAATTGCGATGGGCCGTCTCAACAAATTTTTCCAGGAAAGTACACTCCTGAGCCAGAAATTTGTGAAAAACAACGACCAAACTGTATTGCAATACTTGCAAAGCCTCGATAAAGAACTGACCGCTACTGCTTTCAAATTAGTAGCTATCTAATTCTTCTTCGACAAACAGGTTGAATGATATTTACAGGAGCTATTCCACCCGGAATAGCTCCTTTTTTATTTACGATTGATTCGATTTACGATTGTACAATGATCACCCAACTTCTTATTTTCGCCGCAGCCCTCGCATTATTAGTTGTTTCTGCACAGTTTTTTACCAAATCAGCTGAAAATATCGGGGCATATCTCCGTATGCCTGTATTTGTGATCGGCGTGTTTATTGTGGGCATCGGTACCTCGTTGCCGGAGTTAATTTCTGCTATTCTGGCGGTGCGACAGGGGGTTTCGGAAATTGTGGCGGGTAATATCATTGGTGCCAATATCACGAATATTCTATTGATTACCGGTGTGGTGGCCTGGTTGCATCGACGCGATATTGTATTGTCGAAGGCCTATATTTTTATTGACCTGCATTATCTTATCGGCGCATTTTTTCTTTTTACAATGATTGCTTACGATGGGCTGATTACATGGAAGGAGGCGATGGTGGGTGTCCTCGCTTTTATGGTGTATAGTTTTTATTTGGTCAACGAAGGGAAAACAGCGCCACAGGATAACAGTGCTTCGATACGGCCTTTCCTCCTGAAAGATGCTGGTCTGCTTTTGCTGACCGGTGCGGGTATTTATCTGGGTGCTGATTATACGGTTACATCAATATCTGCGGTAGCGGCAATGGCCGGCATTCCACCCGCCATTATCGCACTGACAGTACTGTCGATAGGTACAACCCTGCCGGAATTAGCGGTGAATATCACTGCGATCAAGCAAGGGAAGGCCGAAATGGCTGTTGGTAATGTGTTAGGATCATCTATTTTTAATGCCATGGTGATTCCTGGTGTGGCTGCGTTATTCGGCAATTTGGAGGTGCCTCCTTTGTTGGTTGGATTTTCGCTACCATTTATGCTGGCATCCGGACTCTTTTTTTACTTATTGACCCAGGACAAAAAAATTTCGCGCTGGGAAGGGATATTGTATATCTTTGTTTATGTACTGTTTATGTTGAAAGTATCAGGTATCGCGTGAAACGTACGGTTCAACAAATTTTTACTACATTTGGTAGCAGAAAAAAGGCGTGTTGTTTCCAAATTTTTCATTTTTGTCAGTAATTATGGAAAACTCCACCAATCGTTTTGCTGACCCTGGCTTTTCTTTAGGTGAAATAGCTACTCATTTTGTGGTGCATTGTCCAAAATGCAATGGAAAAGCACTGATCGTTCCTCAGAATCAGTACCATCGCCTTACCTGCACCCAATGTTTTCATGTGGACAGCCTGAGCACTGGTATGGTGCTGCGACGGCTTATGTATCAGTCAAATGCCGGGAATGCCGGGCACCTGTTCAGCGCAGCGCGCCCTGGAATGGGCAATGGAAAAAATTGGCTACCCGATGCGATCAATGCGGTGATACCTGTGAATATAAAGCGCACATCAGTAAATACCATTTCTGTGAAGGACGGATGACCGATCCGGTTTTTAGATTGCCGCGGTGGCTTCAAAAAGATTTTCGGCAGGATCTTTTTTGGGCATACAACTATGAACACCTCGACTTTTCACGCAGATATATCAGCGCAGAACTTCGGGAGCGTGGGTATTGGTCCCCTTAATGCCTACAGTAAAAACAGGGGTATGGTCGGCAGACTTCCGGATTTTATCAAAAAGCAGGAAACCGGGACGATCTTTTGAAGTGTATTGAAATGCTCGGTCTGAAGTCGAATAAAGGTGACTGAACGAAGTCATTTTCCGATCATCTTCAGTACATTGGGTAACTCCTCCAACGGCAATCGCCGGATGACCACTTTTTTATCTTCGTTGAGCAGCAGGAGATTGGGCAGGGTACTGGTGGCATACGTTTTTTCGAGTGGAGAGTTTTGGATGAATTCTGCTACGCAGGTCCATTCGGAAATATTTGTTTTAACATAGTTTTTCCAGATATCCGGTGAAGTTTCGGTGGAAACGGCGAATACCTTTATGCCTTTTGCTGCATAGGGCAGGGTAAGCTGGTAGATTCCTGGTGTGCTTTCGATACAATGGCTGCAAAGCGGGTTAAAGAAGTATAGCAGCGTGTATTTTGCCTTGAAATCGTACAAGGAAATATAGTTTCCTGCAGTGTCCTGCAGTACAATTGGGGGAGCCATTGCTCCGGGTAAAGTGGGCCGGTATGCGTTGACCTTGTATTCCATACGCATCCAGGTGGCGGTATCTATTCCGGCTGCTGTGGCAGATGGGTAATACCGGTCGAACATGTGTACTACTATGGTTTCGTTACCGCCAAAGGAGGGTTTATCTAACCTTTCAAAAAGGAGCCGGAGCAGCAATTGAGCAGATTTTTTATTGATTGTCGCTTTTTTTAGGGCAATATCCAACTGCACTTTCACGGAATCGATATTGGCAGGTTGCAATTGCATCCAATCGTCGGTTTTGCGGGCCAAAACCGGAGTGTATAACATCCGTTCATCCGAAAAATCGTATCCATCCCAGAAATGGGAACGAAAAAATTGCAAATATGCCGGGTTAATTTGCCCGTCTTTACCGATTGGAGAAATGAAGGCCGGAATGGCGGGCGGCGTTTCGGCTGCAATGATCTTCGCAAACAGCAGATCGGGATATTTTACTTTTTGTTGCCTGGAAAAAGAATCGATTTCCTCCCTTAACCGCCGTAACTCCCGGCTTTTTTCTTCGAGCACAGACCGGTCTTTAGTGGCTTTTTTAATCATTTCCAGCATATTTCGCGCCGTGGAAATACGCAATTCCCGTTCGTTTTTAATACTTTTCCATAAAAAATACGGTGTATTCTCTTTCGACTTTTCTACAAAAAAACTGTCAGCCCAAGCAGTAGCACTATAAGTCGTAAATTGCAGATTGTTTTCTCCGTTGATGATAAAATCAAGGGTTGCAGTAGACAGGTTGCTGGCAAAAAAGTATTGCCCAGCGGGCAAGTTCCTGCTTCCCGTAAAACTTACCGTATTTTTGGACTGCTCAATTTGCGTGGAATCGAGCAATAATGCCTGACCGCCATACCAATAACCGAAGTAGATCTTATTGATAGTTCCAACAGCCTTTACCTGGAGTTGGTAGTCATATTTTTGACTAAAAGCAGGCATGGCTGTTGCCAACAGCAACAGCCATGCTCCGAAAAACGGGTATAATTTCATAATGTAAGTCAAATAAATGTGGTTCGCCCTCCCCATTCTGCAAATCCCCCTAATCCTGGTTATGCATAAAGCGGAAAACCGCTCATAAATTCATGAATTTCGCCGCGCACTTTTGACTGTACTGTTGCATCATCTGGTACGGTAAGTACCTCATCGATCCAGGAAACGACCTGGCGGCAATGGGTCTCGTTGAAACCGCGGGAAGTGATTGCTGCCGTTCCCACCCGGATACCCGAGGACGTCATCGGCGGTTGTGGATCGAAAGGAATCATATTTTTATTCACGGTAATATCCGCCAATCCGAGTGCGTGATCGGCAGCTTTTCCGGTTACCCCTTTGCTACGCAAGTCTAAAAGCATGAGGTGGTTGTCGGTGCCGCCGGAAATAATATTGTAGCCGCGTTCGACAAATGCATTTGCCATTGCTTGTGCATTGTTGATCACCTGTTGGCCATATACTTTGAATGATGGCAGCAGCGCCTCTCCGAAAGCAATTGCTTTTGCTGCAATGACGTGCTCCAATGGGCCGCCTTGCATGCCGGGGAATACACCGGAATCGAGAATAGCCGACATCATAATTGGGGCACCTTTTTTTGTGGTGCGGCCCCATGGATTTTCAAAATCCTTGCCCATCATAATAATACCGCCTCTTGGCCCACGCAGGGTTTTGTGGGTGGTACTGGTGACGATATGGCAATGTGGCATCGGGTTGTTCAGCAGGCCACCGGCGATAAGGCCAGCCGGGTGCGCAATATCCGCGAGTAGTAAAGCACCCACTTCGTCCGCAATCGCCCTGAAACGCGCATAATCCCAGTCACGGGCATAGGCAGAAGCGCCGCAAATAATGAGTTTAGGATTTTCAGCGCGGGCTATGGCCGCAACTTTATCCATATCGATACGGCCTGTGCCGGCTTCCACGCCATAAAAAACCGGGCTGTATACTTTGCCGGAATAATTGACTGGCGAGCCGTGCGATAAGTGGCCACCATGTGCCAAGTCAAAACCTAAAATACGGTCGCCGGGCTGCAGGCAAGCCAGGAAAACTGCTGCATTCGCCTGCGCGCCGGAGTGAGGCTGTACATTGGCCCACGCAGCGCCAAAAAGTTGTTTCAGGCGGTCGATAGCCAATTGTTCGATTTGGTCGACCACTTCGCAACCGCCATAATAGCGGCGGCCGGGATAACCTTCAGCGTATTTATTGGTGAGACAAGTGCCCATCGCATTCATTACCTGCTGACTGGTAAAGTTTTCTGAGGCAATCAATTCAATGCCGTGGCGTTGACGTTCGAGCTCCTGCTCAATTAATGAAAATACCGGATCCATAGTGCTTTTTATTCAATGAAGGTGCAAAAGTCGGTTAAGATCACGGTTTTTTTACCTTTTTTTCAGTATTTTAAAAGGGTTCGTGCAAAAAGTCAAATGTCCGGGTAATTGTAGAAAGTCAAACAAAAAACATGTAGAAATAATTAAATGTGTTTTCGGTCAATAAATAGTAAACAGTATATCCGATCTGGTGTTTTTTTAGCGGGTTTATCATATTTGTCTAAATACGAGACCTGTTTGTTTAATTCTTTAAAATAATTATTCAAAAACCAGCATTCTTGACAGCTTTTGCACGATATTTGCCCGCTTTTTCCCATTTTCTCCAAACAAAACCATCATTTGAATGGTTTGTTCTTTTTGATTTTAAAATAATATTTTATTTTTGTAAAAATGAAAGATTTTTCGGCGGTCGCTAACGCACATCCGCAATATATTGATTCCCTTTACCAATCGTGGCTGGCTGAGCCAACATCTGTTGAAGCTGATTGGGCTGTATTTTTTCGCGGCTTTGATTTTGCCTTAAGTGCCGGAAACGGGCACGCTCCATCTAATGGTTCCGCTGCTCCATCGGCAGGCTGGCAAAAAGAATTTGGCGTACTCGGATTGATTCACGGTTATCGTGATCGAGGCCATTTTTTATCGGATACCAATCCGATCCAACCCCGTAAAAACCGCCATCCAAAATTGGATCTCGTGGATTACGGATTGTCGGAAGCCGACTTGGATACGCATTTCACGGCAGGCTATGAGCTGAATATGCCCAATGCCACATTGCGCGAAGTGCTGACACGCCTGAATGAATTGTACACGGGCAAAATCGGTTTTGAAAACGCGCATATTCACAACAAAGAACGCCGCTTATGGCTGCGGGAAAAAGTGGAGTCACGCAAAGTGGCATCTGGTTACGGCCTTTCGCTGGACAAAAAACGCCGAATTCTGGATCGCCTGAATGAATCGGTGGGTTTTGAGCAGTTTTTGCATACTAAATTCGTCGGACAAAAACGTTTTTCATTAGAAGGCGGTGAAGCGCTGATTGCTGCGCTCGATGCATCAATCAATAAAGCGGCGGAAAGTGAAATTCCTGTGGAGGAAGTAGTAATTGGAATGGCTCACCGCGGCCGATTGAATGTGCTGGCGAATATTTTACGAAAAACATACCAGCAGATTTTTTCTGAATTTGAAGGGAAATCTATTCCTGATCTCAGTTTTGGTTCGGGCGACGTGAAATATCACCTGGGTTATTCTTCCCAAATTGTTACGACTTCCGGCAAAGAAGTGTACCTGAAGTTGCTGCCTAATCCGTCGCACTTAGAGGCTATTGACCCGGTGGTGGAAGGTTTCTCCCGCGCAAAAGCCGATGCCTTGTTTAGTTCGGAATACGATAAAATTCTGCCGATCCTGATTCACGGCGATGCTGCATTGGCTGGTCAGGGTATCGTTTATGAATTGATTCAAATGAGTCAGCTCGAAGGTTATTACACCGGCGGAACTATTCATATCGTAGTGAATAACCAGATTGGTTTTACCACGAGCTGGGAAGAAGCGCGGTCAAGCACCTATTGTACGCAAGTGGCGGAAGTAGTTCAGGCACCTGTGTTCCACGTGAATGGCGATGATCCGGAAGCGGTGGTTTTTGCGATGGAATTAGCGACAGAATACCGCCAGCATTTTAATTCTGATGTATTTGTCGATATCGTTTGTTACCGGAAATACGGTCACAACGAAAGTGATGAACCGCGCTTTACCAATCCGGATTTGTATGCCAAGATCAGTGGACATAAGAACCCGCGTGAAATATATACGGAGCTCCTGATTAGTCGGGGCGATATTGAAGGGGAAATGGCGAAAGAAATGGAGACTGCATTTAAAGCCAACCTTCAGGAGCGGTTAGATGAAATCAGACAGACGCCATTGCCGTATACGTACCAGGAAAACGAGCAGGCCTGGCGGAAACTGCATTTAGAAAATAAAGATGAAGCATTCCAGTATTCACCTGAAACAGGCCTCCCGCGACCAGTGCTTGATCAGTTGTTGAGCCATCTGTTGAATTTACCCAAAGATTTTACGCCGCTGCCGCAAATTGCAAAAACGTTGGAAAATCAACGCAAATTGGTGGAAAATGGCCAAATCGACTGGGCTTTGGGCGAGTTGATGGCTTACGGTTCCTTATTGCTGGAAGGGAAAGACGTGCGTATGAGCGGTCAGGATGTCAAAAGGGGCACTTTTAGCCATCGCCACTCTTGCCCGGTAGATGCCGAAACCTACGTTCGGATCAATAGATTAGATAAAATTGCTGAAAAACAGGGGCGTTTTTTAATTTATAACTCGCTGTTGTCGGAATATGCCGTTTTAGGATTTGAATACGGCTATTCACTGGCATCGCCAGATTCACTGGTAATATGGGAGGCGCAGTTCGGCGATTTTGCGAATGGTACCAGTACGATTATTGACCAGTTCGTCATGGCAGGCGAAGCCAAATGGCGTCGCATGAGTGGACTGGTGATGTTGTTACCGCATGGTTATGAAGGTCAGGGGCCAGAGCACTCCTCCGCCCGTTTAGAGCGTTTTCTCCAGAGCTGTGCTGAAAACAATGTAACGGTAGCGAATATCACATCAGCCTCCAACTTTTTCCACTTGATCCGTCGCCAACAGGCGCGGCCATTCCGCAAACCATTGATCGTCATGTCGCCAAAATCGACCTTGCGCCAGCCGTTTAACCTGGGAAATATCAGTGAAATGGAAACAGGCACCCATTTTCAGGAAATTATCGATGACAATGCAGCCGATCCGAAAAAAGTAAAACGCGTATTGGTTTGTTCCGGTAAGGTGTATTATGATTTGTTGAAGCGGCAGCAGGAAACCAGCCGAACTGATGTAGCCATCGTTCGACTGGAACAAATTTATCCGTTTCCAGTAACGCAGTTCGAATTGATATTGGCAAAATATAAAAATGCAGGGGACCCTGTTTGGGTACAGGAAGAGCCTGCCAATATGGGGTCATGGGGGTATTTGTTGCTTACACAACGGCAATATCAATGGCAATATGCCGGTCGCCCGGCAGCTTCTTCTCCAGCGACGGGCTTCCCGAAACTACACGAGCAACAGCAAAATGCGATTGTTGATACGGCATTTATGGGGTTCTAGTTACTGGGTTCTAGGTTATTATTTGATTGGCGGTTAAGGCCTTAACCGGAAACTTCAGGGCAAATGCATCAGAAAAGGATCAAATTGGATGCGTTTGCCCTGATGCCTCGTGCACCGGTAGTCTTTGAATTGGTGTGAAATTTTTTTGTCCCTCAAGGTTAAAGCTGAACTTAGGTGTGGCCACGGGCGGGGATAGAAGTAGACAACGTAAGTATTTGCCACAGAGGCCACACGGGTTTTTTCACATATACCACATAGACACCAACGGTGATGTACACTTAAAAGCGTGTCTATATCTCAAGCCTATGTGATCCGTGTGAAAAATTCCTGTGTGGTCTCTGTGAAAAACACTTCCCAGAAAACAAATCAAAAATGCCGCATAAGATGGTATTAAACCTCCTCAAAGCAATTCCGAAAAAGATCAGCACCAATAAAAAATAAAATAAATGCGCTATGTCGTCAAATCAGTATCGCGTAAAAATACTGTGATTTTGACACCTTCGCCTGCCCAGAAACCCCGTAATCCCCTATTTTATACTCCCCATACCGCCGTCCACATGCATGATTTGACCGGTTATGAAGGATGACTTTTCGGATAATAAAAATACAACTGCATTAGCGATTTCATCGGGTGTTCCTACGCGTTTGAGCGGATGGCGAAGTGCTGCTGCTTGTCTTTTTTCTTCCGTACTGAGGAGGCCGGCAGCTAATGGCGTGTCGGTGAGGGACGGAGCAATGGCATTGACCCGTATAGTGGGCGTCAATTCGGCAGCCAAAGCCCTGGTCAGCCCTTCAATGGCTCCTTTTGCCATGGCGATGCCGGCATGAAAAGTCATACCTGTTTGCACTGCTACGGTACTGAAAAACACCACACTTCCTGCTCCACCTGCCATTTTGAGGCCTTTGAGTGCTTGTTTTAATGCTGAAAAAGCCCCTAAAGCATTTATTTCCAGCTCCTTTCGAATGTCTTCATCACTGATGCGATGAAAAGGCTTCAATTGGATGCTGCCGGGACAATAGACAAAACCGTGAATGACTTCCGGCAGATTTTCCAAGGTGAATCCAGGGATGGACACGTCCAGGGTTTGCCACTGTGCTACCGGAATATCCTCCGGAACTGGTGTGCGACTAAAAGTATAAAGGTTGGCACCTTGTGCCGCCAGTTGCCGGGCAGTACTGAGACCAATACCTGTGGAGGCTCCAATAATTACAATATTTTTTTCTTTGAACATAATGTTGAAAATAATAACCACGTAACACCATGGATGGATACTTGTTGCGGTCAGCGACTAACAGTTCACCATCAAGCATAAACCTCAACGGTATTGAGGTTTTAAAAATCATACACAAGTAACGATATTTATATTTTAAAATATTTACCTTTGGAATAACTTACTCAAAATAATTTTAATTGGTTTATTATGAAAAAAAAGTTTACATTATTCTTTTTGCTTCTGGCCGCTGTTGGGGTCCAGGCTGCCACGTACCGAACCTATATCGGTCATTATAT
>JBILHQ010000156.1:0-15222 GCA_044350415.1 Saprospiraceae bacterium
GGCCGTAATTTATTGGATTCAATAAAATATTTCAGGGTTTCCCGCTCTTCCTCAGTGTAACAACCCGGATCAAAAATGATACAATCGCGGGTGTCGTCGTATACGACATAAGTATTTTCGGCAAAAGGGTTGAATGTAAAAGTGGCTACCATAATCTGTTGTACATCGAATTGGAGCGCAAAGTAACCGAATACATCAACTATCTTTGCAACGATGAATACCTTTTTTGATCACATTTGGCAAAAAACGCTGGAAGCAATACTTGCATTCCATGCTTTTTGGTCGCGCCTTAAATAATCATACCCATGTTTGCATATCTCAAAGGAGAAATTACCTACCGTACACCTGCCTTTATGACCCTCGAAGTCAACGGCGTTGGTTACCACCTGTTGATTCCACTGAGTACCTATACGGCCTTGCTGGGTTTGGAAAAGGCGACTGTTTATACCCATTTTCATGTGCGGGAGGATGCACAAATCCTGTTTGGTTTTGCAACACAGACCGAGCGGAATATGTTTGTTCATCTCATCAGCGTTTCCGGCGTGGGACCATCCACTGCGCAGTTGTTGCTGTCGGCCATGACCGTCGATGAAATCAGGTCTGCCATCATCGGTGAACACGCCCATATTCTGCAGCGTGCAAAAGGAATCGGCCCTAAAGCAGCCAAGCAAATCATTCTCGATCTCAAGGATAAAATGACCAAAGAAGCACCGGAAGGGCCTGCATTATTACCGGGCATGATCGCCAGCAATACCGTTCGGGAAGAAGCCCTTGCAGCCCTGATGTCGCTGGGATTCAATCGTATTGCGGTACAAAAGGCGCTGAATCAGGTGGCCAAAGACCAACCGAATGCGGTAAAGGTGGAAGAAATGATCAAGGTGGCTTTGAAATATTTGTCGTAAATTAGGTAACAGGCTACTCATCCAGAGGGTCCAGCAGTACTTCTTCTTCGATTTTATCCGATAAAGTCATCTGCAATACTATAAATCCGGATAGTCCTGCCACCAGCGAGGCAGCCAATACCGCAATTTTTGAATTGGTTATGATATCAGGATCCTCAAAAGCCAACAAGGTGATAAAAATAGACATTGTAAAACCTATACCGGCTAAAAGTCCAACACCAATCAGGTCTTTTTTTCTCAAACCTTCCGGGAAGCTGCATAACCCGATGGCAACCGATAACAGAGAAAAAGCAATTATTCCAATCGGTTTTCCCAATACCAGTCCAGCTGCTATACCCAGACTGTTGGAAGAAAATAATCCTTCTGTCCAGTTGTCGGGTATAAGAATTCCGGTATTGGACAGTGCAAAAAGCGGGAGGATAAAAAAGGCCACTGGTCGGTGCAACTGGTATTGCAGATTATGGGAGGGCGATTTTTTGCCACCGGTACCAAACGGAATAGCAAAAGCCAACAATACCCCGGTAATCGTCGCATGAATACCTGAATATAGCATACAATACCACATCACGCCACCTAATACCAGATATATCCCAATCTGGTGTACTTTCAGCCGGTTCAGCACAATCATCGCGACAAACAGCAACATGGAAAAACCAAAGTATCCCATCGAAAAACCTTTGGAATAAAACAGTGCAATAATAATGATAGCGCCCAAATCATCAATAATTGCCAGAGCAGTCAGGAATATTTTAATGGAAGTAGGTACTTTACTGCCTAAAAGCGATAATATTCCTAATGAAAAGGCAATATCGGTGGCCATTGGTATCCCGATTCCACTTTGGGATGCAGTGCCGTGATTAAATCCGAAATGGAACAAAGCGGGAATAATCATTCCGCCAATAGCTGCCGAAACGGGCAATAGCGCATTTCGGATATTAGCCAATTCGCCGATGTACACTTCTCTTTCCATCTCCAACCCGATCAGAAGAAAAAAAACAGTCATCAGTCCGTCGTTAATCCAAAACTCAATGGGTCTCGCCCCGATCTGTATATGCCAGAAGTGCCGGTAGGATTCTCCAAAATAGGAATTCGCCAATACCAAAGAAATGATGGTGCAGGCTATTAACACAAATCCGCCTGCCTTTTCACTTTCAAAAAAATCTTTAAATAGTCTGGTTATTTTCATAGTCTGTTTCGATGTTATTGCCCACCTTTGTACTGAAACGGTGAGTAATCTGATCACTTTTCAAATACAAAATTAGAGAACTAGTACAACAATAAGGTATATTTCTGAACTGTTGCACCTTTCTCACATATTTTCCGAAGCGGTAAGTAAAACAAATCTATATCCACTTTTGCAATAATGGACGCAACGAAACAATATCAAAAACAAATGATATTAATAGTAGAAGATGAACCAAAGGTGGCAGCTTCCATCAAACAATGGATGGAAGAAAGTGGTTTTGAGGTTGATGTTGCACCAGATGGGGCAGTAGGTCGGTATCTCGCCAGCATGAATCAATATGAACTCGTTCTTCTGGATATCAATTTACCCTTCGTCAATGGATTTGACTTGTGCAGGGAAATTCGCAAAACCAATAGTACTGTGCCCATCATTCTGGTAACAGCGTTAGAAAGCGTGGAACAAAAAATTGCAGGGTTCGATGCCGGAGCAGATGACTATTTAGTTAAACCATTTGATTACAGGGAATTGCTGATTCGCGTACGGGCCCTGCTTAAACGGGTGACCTCTTCCTTCAAAGAGGGGCCCGATAGTGAAGAGATCCTTCAGATAGCTGATCTTCAGGTAAATATTGCGTATAAAACAGTGATAAGAGGGCGGGAAGAAATAATTCTGACTGCCAAAGAGTTTGCGTTGCTGGAATACCTGATGCGACAAAACGGCCGGGTTGCCTCCCGGCACGAAATCGTGGAAAAAGTATGGGATATGAATTTTGATTCCGGTACTAATATCGTAGAGGTATATATTAATTTTTTGCGCAAAAAAATCGACCGTAATTTTGCAGTGAAAATTATTCATACCAAGTTGGGGATGGGATATTACCTCAAAGCTTAAAGTATTGCCCATGAATATCCGGACCAAACTAACCTTACGGTTTGCAGTGATTGTAGCCAGCATTCTAAGCATCTTTTCGATATCCGTTTATGTGTTGTCAGAAGACTATCGCAGAGAGGACTTTTTTTCACGCCTTGAAAGCCGTGCCATTACTACTGCACGATTGTTGGTAACAGTGCAGGAGATCAATACTGACTTGCTAAAAATAATTGATAAAAACTCGGTTTATGCGCTTATTCAGGAGCAGATACTTATTTTCGATCGCAATAATAAATTGATTTACAATAGTTTGGAAAAGTCTGAATTTAATGTGAGTACATCTTTACTCGACAAAATTCGACAGGAAAAACAAATAGAGTTTACAGAAGATGAATTAGAGGTTATTGGTATTGTATACAATGATGTGTCTGGTGACTACGTGGTAATAGCATCTGCTTTTGACAAATACGGCCGCAGTAAACTGTCCAATTTGCGAAATGTGCTACTCTCCGGTTTTATCATTGGACTAGGTATTATTTTCCTGGCTGGTCTCGTTTTTGCCGGTCAGGTACTGCGCCCTCTGGCCAAAATCAATGAAGATATTTCAAATATTACTGCAGGCAATCTTAGTCAGCGGATTGATGAAGGCAACAAGCGGGATGAAATAGCGCGGTTGGGGATCAACTTTAATAAAATGCTCGAACGGTTGAAATCGGCCTTCGATATTCAGCAGCAATTTGTCTCCAATGCTTCCCATGAATTAAGGACTCCACTGGCGGCCATTCGAGGGCAATTACAGACGGTGCTTGACAAAAAGCGCTCGCCTGAAGAATATAGACAGGTCCTTCAGTCTCTTTTTGAAGACACGAACGCGCTCGTTCAACTCACCAATGGATTGCTCACTTTAGCCCAATCGGGGATTGACAGGCAAAGAAGTTATTTCAAGCCGGTAAGGGTAGATGAGGTCGTTTACGCTGCACAGCAAGAACTGGGAAAAAGTCATCCTGAGTATCATTTCCAAATCAATTTTGATAATTTGCCGGAAGACGATCGCGCCCTGACTGTTTTAGGAAATGAACAAATGCTTCGGACGGTCTTTCTCAACCTGATGGATAATGCCTGCAAGTATTCAACTCATCCCAGTGTCATCATCCGGTTTATTTTTCCGGCCAAATCAGTTGTAATCGAGTGTTGTGATCAGGGAATTGGCGTGCTGCCACAGGAACTGGAAAAAATATTTCAACCCTTTATCAGGGGAAGTAATATTCTGCCGGAGGTAAAAGGATATGGCATCGGATTGTCGCTTTGTGAGCGGATTATTCACCTGCATGGAGGTACTGTAACCGTAGAATCTGTACCTCAAAAAGGCAGCACCTTCAGGGTAAATTTGCCATTAGACAATTCATTATCAATATTTTAATTCAATTTTAATACTCTTTTAACTTCTTTTTTAGACCTTAAAAAATATTGGCATGGTATTGTGTTTTATTGAGTAGTATTTTTTTCATTTAATAAAATTCAACAACAATTATGACCATTTCCAATTATCAGGGTTATCGCATGTGGGCGATTATTGCCACATTACTCCTCCTAATCACCGGATTTACGGGTTTTCGTTTCTGGCAGCAAGTCAATACTTTGAGCGGCGATTTTGCCAATAAAGAAGAACTTATTGCTGCACTGGAACAAGAGAAAGCGCAACTGGCCGCACAAATTGACACCCTTAATGTAGCTTATACTACTGTTAAAGCAGAAAATGGCTCCCTGCAGGGTACGGTGGCCAAATTCGAACACCTCGTCGCTGAAAAAGCAAGTGCCCTGGAGCGCATGCGCAAAAAGGACAACAAAAATGTAAAAGACCTGCGTGAACAAGTGGCAGGAATGCAAAAAGCGAAAACGGAACTGGAAACAGTGGTCGCGCTGTTGCGGTCAGAAAATGAACAGTTGCGACTCGAAAACCAAAGGTTAAATGGCGAAAACGAACAACTGCGTGGCGACAAACAATCCCTTTCCGCGCAGGTAAGTAACTTGAGCGAAAAACTGGAAGATCAAATCCGTAAAACACAATCCGCCAGGTTTAAGGCAACGGCTTTCCGGGTGGAAGTGGAAAAAAAAGGTGACAAACTGACCACCCGTGCCAAAAAAGTAAGAGAGGTTGCCGTGAGCTTTGACCTGGCCGATGTGCCTGAGTCTTTTCAGGGACCACAAAAACTCTACCTGGTGCTTGCCGACGATAAAGGAAGACCTGTTGCATCCGCTAATCCGGTAAAAACAACTATTGAAGCGCCTTCTGGTCCGGTAGAAATAATTGCACAACAAGTCAAAACGATCAATATCAGCAGTCTTCAACGGCTTTCTTTTGTTTACAAATTAGACGACCGGTTGCAAAAAGGCAGCTATATTGCCGCTATTTACAGCGAAAAAGGCCTGCTTGGAGTGTCCAGTTTCCGCCTGAATTAATCTGCCTGGTGCAGGCGGTGGCTTCTGTTTCTAAAGCAACCGCCTGCGTCAATTCCTTCCGCTTTTTATTTTAAGCAACGTGCCATCCCATCCGATTTTAATTAAGTTTT
Organism: Saprospiraceae bacterium; assembly: GCA_044350415.1. Taxonomy (GTDB): domain Bacteria; phylum Bacteroidota; class Bacteroidia; order Chitinophagales; family Saprospiraceae; genus M3007. The sequence goes on from JBILHQ010000156.1 coordinate 5,529, forward strand.
AACGGTGTTTTAATGACTTTATGTAAGCCCTCGAGGGACATTTGCATAGCCCTGTTTAATCTTTATTTTTAACTTCATAATCTTATAACATGATTCAAAAGGTTTACCATGACTTTTTCTGCCCCATTCGGTCTGCTAATTTACCTAAATGCTTCAAGCCCGGATTATTGGCTGCTTTATTAGCGTTCCTGGTCTCCTCAGTTACCAACCAGTTATTCGCGGAAAGCAGTAGTATAGCCGTGGCTGATACGACCATCAAAGCGCAAATTTGCGACAATGAAACATATCCATTTGCCGGGCATTTACTCGACACCGCCGGCGTTTACACGGTTGTATATCCGGCCACAGACGGCACTGATTCAACCGTAACGTTGATTCTGTCTGTATTACCCGTACCTGTTACCAACCTCTTGGCGGGGATTTGCGAAGGAACGTCTTACATTTTCCATGGCGACACCCTGAATATTAGCGGTACTTATTCGGATACCTTGACTGCTGTGAATGGCTGCGACTCTATTGTCAATTTGAAATTGAATGTAGCAGCATTTTTTGAACTGGCGTTGAATGCCTTTATTTGTGAAGGCGATACCCTGCTTTTTGCCGGTCTGTCGCTCACAGAAAGCGGGACCTATATTGACTCGCTGTCGGCTATTGGAGGGTGTGATTCAACGATTACACTCCAACTAACTGTTTTCCCCACCCTTTATTCCAACCTGGAGGCTGCAATTTGCGCAGGCAGTGCTTATATTTTTGGGGGCGATTTGCTCTATGAGGAAGGCATTTATGCGGATACGCTGCAATCTGTTAATGGATGCGATTCGGTGTCATCATTATTGCTGCATGTATTTCCACTGCAACAAACCTTGTTGGATGTGACGATCTGTTTTGGAGAAACTTACCTTTTTGCTCAGCAAGCTTTCACACAAAGCGGGGTCTATTCCGATACACTCGTCAGTTCGGTTGGTTGTGATTCAATAGTTATCCTTACCTTATCGGTATTACCCGAACAACTGTTGACCATTTCAGCTACCATTTGCAATAACGAGAGTTATTTTTTTAATGGCGACTTGCTTGTCCAGGACGGTGTACATTCAGCCGTATTTACGGATGTGAATGGCTGTGATTCTACTGTAACCTTGACATTGACAGTACTGCCAATTGCGGCTGACACTATTAATGCAACCATTTGCGGCAATAACACTTATCCGTTTTTCGGGGAAATACTGAATCAAAGCGGCATGTATACTGCCACAACTACTGCCTCCAATGGATGCGACAGTGTTATTACTTTGAATTTGACAGTATTACCAGTGCCAACCACTGATCTGTTAGTGACGCTTTGTCATGGCGAAACGTATGATTATTTCGGAGAAATACTTGCAGAAACAGGTCTCTATCCGTATACCTTTAGCGCAGCAAATGGCTGTGATTCTTTAGTCAACCTGACCCTGATTGTGTTGCCCGCGAACGATACCCAATTGGAGACTGTACTTTGCTATGGTAGTTTTTATATCCTGAACGGGGATACTTTAACTACCAGTGGTATCTACTCAGCAATACTGACTGACAGCAACGGTTGCGACAGTACTATAACTGTTATGGTCACCGTCCTGCCTGAGCAGCAATCTGCAATTGCTGCAACAGTTTGTGCTAACGAGGGCTATTTATTCGATGGCAACCTGTTGTTTCAGAGTGGAGCATATTCAGCCGTATTGACAGATAACTATGGTTGCGATTCGACTGTAATACTAACATTAACGGTATTGCCTGCTGCTGCTGCATCGGTTGATGCCACTATTTGCAGCAATGAAATTTACCCGTTTTACGGAATAGCACTGAACCAAAGCGGTCAGTATACAGCTACCATACCTGCTGTAAACGGATGCGACAGCGTTATTACCCTGAATTTGACTGTACTTCCGGTATCAACTACTGATCTGTTAGTAACGCTTTGTTATGGAGCGACTTATGACTATTTCGGAGAAACACTAGCTGAAACAGGCCTTTATCAATATACGTACCTGGCTGCCAATGGATGTGATTCAATAGTCAACCTGACCTTGATTGTACTTCCAGAGAATACAACGCAATTAACTGCTATATTATGTATAGGAAGTAGCTATGCATTCAACGGCGAAACGTTAACTACTGATGGTACCTATACGGCACTATTGGAAGGCAGTAACGGCTGTGATAGTACAGTGACACTTACACTCACCTTTATCGATGCTTTTGAGACGCCTTTAGCAGCCACAATTTGCGACGGGCAAACGTATGACTACCAGGGGGAGCCCCTCACACAAAGTGGCATTTATACATTCGGCTATACCGCTGTTGGCGGATGCGACTCGGTGGTAACCCTTACCTTGACCGTGTTACCCACGTATAACACTGCAATAGCCGCAACTATTTGTGCCAATGAATCGTATGCTTTTGACGGGAATGCACTGTCTGCATCTGGCGTGTACACTGCTTCATATCTTAGCACAAGCGGTTGCGATTCTCTTGTTACATTGACATTGTCGGTGTTGCCAGTTAGTGCGAGCCAGCAGGAAGCCAATATTTGTCAGGGAACAACCTATCCTTTTTATGGTTTAGCCCTTTCAACATCAGGTACTTACACTGCGCTCCTGCCAGGTACAAATGGATGCGATTCCACCGTTACCCTGGTATTGACCGTGCATCCAGCTTACCTGTCGACTTTAAATGCCACAATTTGTGCGAATGAGACTTATCCATTCAACGGACAAATGTTGAATACGTCCGGAACTTACACAGCGCAATTGAGTACTGTTGCGGGGTGTGATTCCATTACAGTACTTCAGTTGACCGTGTTGCCGGTAAATCAAAGTAGTCTGAATATCACTACTTGCAATGGACAACCGTACATCTACAACAATACTCCGTTGACGCAAAGCGATACTTATACGTTTTTGTTCACTGGTGCCAGTGGGTGTGACTCTGTTGTGATATTGCATTTGACTATCGTACCGGCTATTCCACCAACTATGCTGAGTGCTACTATTTGCGAAGGCGATTTTTATGATTTTGATAATCAAATCCTCGTAAGTCCCGGCCTTTACAGTGCAGCTTATACCACGGCAGATGGTTGCGATTCTCTTGTTATACTCACCCTGACGGTCACAACGGTCAATACAGGTATTGCCCTCAGCGGCAATACATTGACAGCAGCAGCAGGCAATGCCACTTATCAGTGGATGAATTGCACAACACAGCAACCTGTCAACGGTGCTACCAGCGTTACATATACCCCTGCAGTCACGGGCAGCTATGCGGTTCAGGTTACCCAAAACGGTTGTACTGCACAATCGGAGTGTATAACCGTCACCGTTGTTTCGACCCAGGAAGCAGTATTAAATATCGCATGGAATATTCAGCCAAACCCGGCTGTTTCGGAAGTGTTTGTTACGATGACAGAACCAACATCTCAAACACTTTTTATTTCCGTTCTCGACATCACAGGTCGTCAGATCATGATGCAGCAAGTAGGTATTGGTGCCACTATTGATCAACTTGATGTTGCGGGCTTGCCGGATGGCATATACCTGATAAAACTGTCTGATAGCAGAGGTTCGGCGGTGAAAAGATTTGTCAAAGTACGTAGTTAATTGTGTTTAACAGAGTTGGCATGAAGCAGTTGTGATTATTGAAAGGATATCAAAGGATATTCTTCACTAATTAAAATTGCTTCGGCCAACTCATTTTTTCATCAACACCGATTTCGTCATGTATCCTTCTGCTGCCCATTGTTTACCAATGATATCATAAACGGCATTATCGTCGGGGATAGTGGCACCGAGCCCATCAAATTTCATCTTCAATCCTTCGAAACTAAGGTATGTGGATGAAATGCCTTCCAACTATGCCAAAATTCCTGGTAAGCAGTAATTTTTTTAAGCGGCAGCACCGCAGGATCTGCGGAAACACCTTTCAGGTTCCAGGTTTTATCCGAGCAGAACAAACTATCATTTTTCACTGAAAAGACAGACTGGCCATCGGGGCGCTCGAATGCAAAAAAACTTTTACTGTCGGCTGCCATTACGATAAGAATGGGAGTCGCTCTCACAGCATCATTGATAATCCGCTCTTTTTTCAGCAGGTTCCAGTCAAATGCCTTGGAAACGCCAAAAATATCCACACCCACTACCCAGGATTTATCTTTCCACGAAAGGGTGTCTGTCCGGGTCAGTTCGCCGCGATCAATGCCAAAATCGTAACTGTCCATGTGGGCATATTCTTCCGAAAAGGTGCTGTCGGGCTGCATAACAAGACTATTGGGGTATAAGGTCAGCCATTGCGCAAGTGACGTTTGGGAATAGCCCAGCTCAGGCAGTTGTTCACCCGTCAGCGGCCCGGCTACCGCTTCTCCAGTTGCCTGCCGCCACCAGCTACCGGTGGAGACATCTTCCAACATAGCATTAAAATGATCCATGCCTACCAGTCTGAATACTTCTGGTTTACCCAGAACCAACGGCTGATAAACACGACCCGTGCGGCAAACGGTGCAGTAAGTTATCATCACCGGATCTTTCCCCAAAGTATCACGTACCTGGTGATGATACCCAATGAGTTGTATCGGATATGCTTTAGCAATTCCATTGCGCTCCACACCAATTACCAACTTCTCCAGCCCAATTTTATTGGCTGCACTATTGGCCATGATCAATTTGTCAGGTTGATAAAACATATGGTCAGCGGCCATGTAAAAATTAAATATTCCAGTAATAGTATACGCAAGCGCAAGTGCACCCAGTGTTATCCAGCGCGAATGACGGTAGGCAGCGGCCAAACCAAGTGCCATCATCAGGGCGGCTGCACCCCGAAATGCCCAACGCCACTGGTAAAAAAAGTATGCCCACGCTAAGCTGGTCATTTCCTGACTACCTGGCATGGGCATAATAAAGTAGACGTTGGCTATTTCGAAAAAAATCAGTGCGGCAACGCCCGTATAAAAGATGGTTTTATTTTCCATAAAGGTGAATATCAACCGTAAAGGTTCAACAACCTGGGAGTCACCCTAGAGCCTCGACCACTAGTGCCGGAGGCCGTAACGGTTAGAGATGACTCCTGGTTAATAAAAATTTATTGCGGAGGGAGACCGGGTGACCTCCCTCAGCAATAAGTCTATTAATGAACCATAAAATCGGACCCGCCAAACCGGTGCGTGAAGGATAGATTGACAAAATAATCTGAAAAAGCAGCATCGCCATGGCGGATACCTTCCGGATCCTGTTTGTCCCAAACACTTTTGGTTCTGTTGCGGTATAGTGCCACCGGCACCGACAATCCAAAACGGTTGCTGCCCACTTGCCAGCTCAACGTAGGCTCTGCCGATACGACATAACCCGGCCTTCTGCGACCGTTACTGCTGCCAATCAAGTCTTCCGAAGGGATACCTTCCAATCGGCCACCTAAACTGGCACCAAATGGATTTTTGCCGGAAGTGCTATAGCTAGCACCAATACGAGTCATGAACTGATCACAAATCGACAGGTAATTTTCAACAGTATTTGTCGTGGACAAGGAACTGCTTCTCAATACATTGCTGGTAGATTGCGGACTTAACAGGTAATACCCTGTGGCAAAAACAGAAAGTTTTTTTCCTACACGATAGTTCATCTGTGCTTCGAGGCTCACGCCGAGGCCTCCATCGCCAGGCTGGATGGCCTGATCCACAATCTTAAAATAGGTGCTGTCGCCGCCTTTGTAACTTTTGGCGTGGAAAAGATCAATGACCGTCGGGTTTCCAGTTGGGAGTTTTAAGCCAATTCCACCAAGCAAGGATAATTTTTTGTCCATCGATGGTGCCTGGAACCAGTGGTATGCGTTCACGCGTACATCGCCCACCCCTCGTGCCTGCACACTGTACCGGTGTGCGACACCATTATTATCTGTATAATGGTTGTTAGAGCGGTCGTTAATAACATAAGGAATAGCCACACTTAAAAAGGTATGTTTACCTAAACCGTAATTAAACCCAAAATCATAGTTAAAAGATTTGATGCGGACCTCTGTGTGTTGCTCGAGCCGTTCGTGCTGCTGCACATCGCCAACAAAGTGCCTGAAAGATTCAAAATACCGAAAATTAGTCTGAAATTCAAATTGATTTTTGGACAGCAGTGACGTGTTATTGCTACCGGAGCAGCCTACAGAACGAATGGCCACACAGCCTTGCGCATTGGCTTTATGGGCTGCTAAAAAGAGAATAAGGGCGAAGGATAAGGTAAACGTTTTTTTCATCGTATTATCGTATTTAATTTATTTTACATGTATTATTGAAAAGGTAAAAAAATTATTGTTGTTTGCAGGTACAAACAAATCGGGTTGATAAAAATAAAATGCAGGGGAGGTTTTTGACAGAGGCATAAAAAAAACTCCTCCAACCGACATTGCTCCACAAAGGTAGAAGGAGGATTTTTAGAACGGCCTTAAAAAACACTTAAAATTTACGGAGTAGATATAAGAAGCCCCCGTCTTTGTGAGAACAATGACGGGGGCTTTATGTGAAAACAAGTCTCGAAAGCGACTACGACAAGAATTTATCGAGCTGACCTTTCATTACCTGTTTGGTTTGTGCACCTACAATACGGCCTACTTCTTTTCCACCTTTAAAAAGGATGAAAGTCGGAATACCGCGAATGTTGAAATTAGTCGGGACTTCTGAATTGTCGTCCACATTCATTTTACTGATGACTACTTTACCTTCATATTCAGTTGACAATTCCTCCAGGAGTGGGTTCATCATTTTGCAGGGTCCACACCACTCTGCCCAGAAGTCAACCATTGTAAGTTTATCACTTTGCAGTACTTCCTGTTCAAAGGAAGCATCAGTTATTTGATTTGCCATTTTATAGTTTTTTATTTTACTTAATAATACTGTTGAAACAAACCTTGCTGCTTTAGGTTGCAAAATGAACGACGAATTAAGAAACTATGCTGCTTTTAACTTGGAAATCCGCGACCGGTTTAATTTGTCCTCCACGTACGCGCGATCGATTTCCAGGATGTTGTCTTTTTCAGAAACTTGCGGATCAAACATCGCATCTGTGAAAATGGCTTCGCACAATGAACGGAGTCCACGGGCGCCTAATTTATACTCGAGTGCTTTTTCAGCGATAATTTCAATCGCGTCTTTCGTCAGTTTGAGTGTAATTCCTTCCATGGCAAACAATTGCTGGTATTGTTTGAGCAGGGCATTTTTCGGTTCCGTCAGAATAAGTGCAAGTGTGGCAATATCGAGCGGTTCGAGGTGAACGATCACCGGGAGGCGGCCTACCAACTCAGGAATCAGTCCGAAGCTTTTTACATCCTGGTGACTGACATACTGGAGCAGGTTATCACGGTCGAATTTTTCAGTTTCGGGTTTGTTATAGCCAATTACTTGCGTATTAACCCGGCGGGCAATATGTTTTTCAATGCCGTCGAAAGCACCGCCACAGATGAACAGAATATTCTGGGTGTTTACTTTCAGCATTTTTTGCTCCGGGTGTTTCCGTCCTCCCTGCGGGGGCACGAGTACTTCGGCACCTTCGAGCATTTTAAGCATACCTTGCTGAACACCTTCGCCCGAAACATCGCGGGTGATGCTGGGGTTGTCCTGTTTTCTGGCGATTTTATCTATTTCGTCAATATAAACGATACCACGCTCAGCCGCCTCAATATCATAATCACATACCTGCAATAGGCGGGCGAGAATACTTTCCACGTCTTCCCCTACGTAACCTGCTTCCGTAAACACAGTAGCGTCGACTATAGTGAACGGCACATTGAGTTGGCGGGCAATGGATTTAGCCATCAGCGTTTTTCCGGTGCCCGTTGGTCCCACAAACATGACATTCGACTTCTCAATTTCCACGTCGTTGTCCTGTTTGCCTTTTTCGCGTTGCTTGATCCGTTTGTAGTGGTTATAAACGGCAACTGACAATACTTTTTTGGCTTCATCCTGGCCAATAACATACTTGTCGAGGAAAGCTTTGAGTTCCTTTGGCTTTACTAAATTGATCGGTCCGGAAAAATGAGAAGTGCTGCCGGTTTTAACAGCTTCGTCATGATGGTGTTCCTCCGGATCGCGGCCCAGGTGCTGGTCCACCATTTCCATGGCTTTATCCACACATGATTCGCAAATCTGTGCATCCATGCCGGAAATAAGTATAAGTACTTCTTCTTTGCTCCGACCGCAGAACGAACAGTTATTTTGCGACGTTTTTCCTCTTTTGATCATCTTATATCAATATATTACTCCCTAGTCATTTTTGTCACAAGTCCCCAGTCAACTTTACGGACCTGGGACTTGTGATTAACCTACTTGGGACTAAAATGACTTAAATTATTTCTTTAAATCTGGCCGGCTAAGCACTTCGTCGATGAGGCCGTATGCTTTTGCTTCTTCACCACCCATCCAGTTGTCGCGATCGCAGTCTTCCATGATTTTGTCATAGGTTTGACCGGTGTGCTGCACAAGAATGTCGTAGAGGGACTTTTGCATTTTTTTGATCAGTTTATACGTGATTTCGATATCCGTAACCTGACCTTGTGTTCCACCCATTGGTTGGTGAATCATAATATGGCTGTGCGTCAGGCAAGAGCGTTTGCCTTTGGCACCAGCAGCAAGCAGCACCGCTCCCATGGAAGCTGCCAAACCGGTACAGATAGTGGACACATCGGGGCGTACATACTGCATAGTATCATAAATACCTAATCCGTCGATCACAGAACCACCGGGACTATTGATAAACATTTGTACATCGCGGGTCGCGTCAATAGATTCCAGGAACAGGAGTTGCGCCTGAATGACGTTAGCCACATATTCTGTTACAGGAACGCCCATGAAAATGATGCGGTCCATCATTAAACGGCTGAACACGTCCATCTGAACAGCGTTCATTTGACGCTCTTCAATAACAGCAGGAGTGAATGCTGTAATATTTGGAGCAACGCTGCCAGCAGTACTGGTCTGCATATATTTCTCCAGGTGCATGCTGCTCATACCAAGATGGCCAACTGCATACTTTTTAAATTCATTTTTGTCGAACATGACTTTAAGACATTTTGAGTGCGGGAATCCCCACAAATTTATTGTTGAGACAATATAACATCTAATCTGCCAAAATGCTCACGACAATGCAGTTAAGGAACTGTCAATACCGATTAAACGCATAATTTAACAGACTGAACAACAGATTTGATCAGATGAAAGGATGTGTTATTCCTCAATTACATCCTGGAGCTTTTCCTTAGCCTTGTCGAAAATTGCGTGGAATTCAGTGGACGTGACCTGTTTTGGGACAATTGTTACCTGTTCGATGGCTGCACCGAACATTTTTTCGTATTCCAGATTGGACGTAACGCGTTCCACTTCTTTTTGGTCGGCCATCATCCTTTGTACACCTCCCTTTATCATGTCATCGGGGAGATTAGCACGGAAATAAGTGCGGAGTGTATTGGCAAACTCATTCCATACTTCGGCTTCGCTCACACTTACTTCGTACATCGCTTTCATCTTGTCACGGAGCAGCGTCCAGCGCAAACTGGTAGCAAAAGCGTCGTATTCTTTTTCAATATCTTCTGCCGAAATTTTTCCTTCGTTGGTAAGTGTCAGCCAGCGTTTCAGGAAATTTTCAGGTAATTCCACCGGATTTTCGGTGAGCAGGCGATCCTGCATGACGCGCATCAA
>JBILHQ010000323.1:0-4870 GCA_044350415.1 Saprospiraceae bacterium
TCATACACTTTAATCACCTGAATATATTCCAGGTAACCGTGGTTGGCAGCATTGCCGACTGCCGTTGGCCCCACATCGGTGTTCGTTGGGTTATTGATATAGGTGGGCAGAATATTGGCATTGTAATCGCACCAATACAAAAGCCGCCACCGGCGCAGGATTTTGAAGCAGGTGCCCGCATCATTGGTATTGAATTTCTGGTCGAACTGCGAAACGCCGACGTTGATATTACAGCCGTATTGGGTAATGACCGGTGCGTCGACAGGCACACTGGCATTACAGCCAATATACGTGTGGTCGTCGGGAAATTTGACGCTGAAATAGTTCGATTGTGAAAAAAGGGATGGAGCAATGCTGAGGAAAACAGCGAGTACTGTAAAGAAGCGCATAACAAAGGGATTTTTTAAAGAAAAGTTAGTATCGGTCGGTAATCAGGAAAGAAATGTGAAAGTAAAAAATATTTCACCAACGGTATGTTTGTTTTTCGTCAATTAACGTAATTATACCCTTAAAAGGCTAGTTCAGTTACGATTAATTCGATTTTGTTGCCGAGTAGTGTCGAAGTACGATGGTGACAACACCTCACAGGATGTTTCCCTGTATCCTGAAAATAGACATCAATATGAAGTGATGCCTAATCGTACTTCGACACTACTCAGCAACAAAATCTAATCCATCGTACTTCGACAACGCTCAGTAACAAAATTGCCAATAAAAAAATACCCCGTCGATCCTGTTTCAGGAGCACGGGGCGGGGGAATGTTCAAATTTTAGGGATAAAGCATTTATTACGGTGGGAATACAGGTTAATGTGTGCTATCCCTAAACTGTGAACTTAGTGATGAGTTATAAGTTATGAGTGATGAGTTTTTTAGATTGGACCGTGGATTGGAATGTTGATTGGGCCGTGGATTGGAGTATTGATTGGACCGTAGAGAGATCATACTTCAGCCACTCTAAAAAGCAACCTATGGTCCACTCTACATTCCAACCTACGGCCCACTCTAAAAGCGCAACCTACGGTCCACTCTACAAAACTCATCACTCATAGCTTATAACTCATACCTAACAACTGCATTGTAAATGCGCTCCTGCACATCTTCCGACTCATCCCGCACAAACTCCTTGCCTGTCACCAATTCATACAGTTCAATATACCGATCCGTGATTTCATTCACAAACGCATCAGGCATGACTGGCATTTGCTGCCCGTCTTTGCCCTGAAAACCATTCGCCATGAGCCATTCGCGGACGAATTCTTTGCTGAGTTGTTGTTGGCGTTCGCCTTTTTGCTGGCGGTCGTCATACCCTTCGGCATGGAAGTAGCGGGAACTGTCGGGGGTGTGGATTTCGTCCATCAGGACGATTTCGCCGTTGTGTTTACCGAATTCATATTTGGTATCCACGAGGATGAGGCCTTGTTGAGCGGCCATTTCTGTGCCGCGCTGGAAGAGGGCACGGGTGTATTTTTCCATCACTTCGTAATCTTCTCGGCTCACCAGACCTTGCGCGAGAATCGCCTCCCGGGAAATATCTTCGTCGTGGCCTTCGTCGGCCTTGGTGGTCGGGGTGATGATCGGCTCGGGAAACCGGTCATTTTCTTTCATGCCTTCCGGCATCGTTACGCCGCACAAAACCCGTTCGCCGGAAGCGTAGGTGCGGGCGGCATGGCCGGCTAAGTACCCGCGAATCACCATTTCCACCCGAACAGGCTCACAGCGTACGCCGATCGCTACATTGGGATCGGGCGTGGCGAGTAGCCAGTTGGGACAAATATCGCGCGTGGCGTTGAGGAAATAGGTGGCAATCTGGTTGAGTACCGCCCCTTTGTAAGGTATAGGGCGGGGCAAAATATGGTCGAATGCCGAAATCCGGTCGGAAGCAACCATGATCAGCCGGTCGCCGACAGTATATACATCCCGGACTTTTCCCCGATAAAAGGCGGTCTGGCCTGGAAAGTTGAAATTTGTCTCTTGAATTGCGGCCATCTTTTTGATAGTGGTGAGAGTTGAGTGTTTAGCGGTGAGTGTTTAGTGTTGGGGGCATAAAAGTACGGACACTACCTGTCTTTTATGCGCTGTGAATAATAATTTCGTGAAAGCCATTCGTTTTTACCTTTTCATGTCGATACCGTTTTACTTTTGCTTTATCATAAGCCGTTATGGTATGGCATCTTGATTCATCGCTCACTATTTAAAAAACATGCTTTTACATCGCTTTTTTTCGCTTTTTCTACTGATTTTTTTTGGAGTCACTGCTACTTTCAGTCAAATCAATATTGCCACCGTTCGTTCGCCCGACAAAGAACTGCAACTGACCGTCGGCATGACTGGAACCGGGACACCGTACTATATGGTAACAAGGCATGGCAAAAAAATTATTGGCAAATCGAATCTTGGACTCGTTTGTCGCGGTATCGATTTTAGTAAATCGCTGAAATATGTCACCCAAACAACGCCTTACCACGACGAAACCTGGAAACCGGTTTGGGGAGAGGAGGATTCTATCCGCGACCAACACCAGGGGTTAGTGTATGAATTGATCACCCGCGACGGTCACCACATTAATTTACATTTCAAACTTTTCAACAATGGGCTGGGTTTCCGCTACGAAATTCCGGGCGAAAAAGACCAGAAAGAACTCGTGGTGCTGGATGAAAAGACGGAGTTCCTGATGACTGGCGACCACACCACCTGGTGGAATCCGCAGGACTGGGATTCCAATGAACATACTTACACCCAATCGTTTATCAGCCAGATCGACGCCACCCAACACCTGACTGATATTGAGCCGTTCAATCAGCACATCGTCGATGTAACGGGAGTACAAACCCCGGTAATCATGCGCGCTTATGACGGCACCCATATTGCCATCGCCGAAGCAGCCCTGCTCGATTACGGTGCCATGCAATTGTCGCTCGACAAAAAAGCGAAACGGTTTACCTCTTTTATTATTCCAACTGCTGACTCTACCGTTAAATCGATCAATAAGCTCCCATTTCACACGCCGTGGCGCGTGATACTGATCAACAAGGATGCCGCAGGCATTCTTTCCAACCGCATTATCCTGAACCTGAATGAACCGTGTAAGATCGAAGGCGACCTCAGTTGGATCAAACCACAAAAATTCATCGGCATCTGGTGGGAGATGCATGCAGGACTCGGCACCTGGGACTACGCCGCCGGACAGGATATGTCGTCGGCAACTGGCAAAAATCCGCACGGGAAGCACAGTGCTAACACTACCAACACCAAAAAATACATTGATTTCGCTTCTAAATACGGTTTTAGTGGCGTGCTGGTGGAAGGCTGGAACGTAGGCTGGGAAGACTGGTTTAATAAAATGAAACCGGAAGTGTTTGATTTTACTAAACCTTATCCCGATTATGATATCGACGAATTGACGCGATATGCCAAGGAAAAAGGGGTGAAAATAATCATGCACCACGAAACTTCAGGTGCTGTCCCCAGTTACGAGCGCCAGATGAATGACGCTTATGCCTACATGAAAAAATACAATATGGATGCAGTAAAAACCGGCTATGTAGGACACCTCCTGCCTGTCGGCGAATGGCACGATGGCCAGCGGATGGTCAATCATTATGCAGAAGTAGCCCGCCGCACTGCCCAAAACAAAATTATGCTCGACGCGCATGAACCTGTACGCCCCAGCGGTCTCCAGCGCACCTGGCCCAATTGGTTGGCTTCCGAAGCCGGACGCGGTGGCGAATACAATGCCTGGAGTAAGGGGAATGCCCCTTCCCACGTATTGACGCTTCCATTCACCCGCTGTCTGGGCGGTCCGATGGATTATACGCCAGGTATTTTTGAAACCCGGATGAACACATACGACCCGAAGAAAAAAGAAATTGTACAATCGACGGTAGCCAACCAGCTGGCATTGTTTGTGACTTTGTATTCGCCGCTGCAAATGGCCGCTGACTTACCCGAAAACTACGAAAAGCGACTCGATGTGTTCCAGTTTATCCGCGATGTACCGGTGGATTGGTCTGAAACCAAAATTATTTCGGCGGTAATCGGCGATCAACTCACCATCGCGCGCCGCGCTAAAGGCACCTCCAACTGGTATATCGGTAGTATTACCGATGAAACGCCGCGTTCATTCAAGATAAAACTCGATTTCCTGGAAGCTGGCAAATTATACGAAGCCACTATTTATGCGGATGGCGATGGCGCGAATTATATCACTAACCCTTACCCGGTCAAGATCACCAAACGCAACTACCGCAAAGGCGAAACCATTACGATGGCGTTGGCTGCGGGAGGAGGGTGTGCTGTGGAACTGAAAATGAAGTAGTTAATCGGTTAATTATTGATTAACTACTTCTTCTTCAACGGTCCTGCCGCCATCAACTGCTCTTGCAGTCCCGGCAAATCCGCTTCTATTTGGGGCCGGATTTTGGCCATGGCATCCTGGATAGCAATGAGATTGGCTTTCCGCCAGGCATCACCGGGGCGATAGCCGTAGTACATAGCCACGTATGCTTTTCCTGCACCGGGGGCGCGGTACCTGGCCAACACTTTTTTATTGGCGTCGGCTACCTCCACCTGTAATTCCAGCTCGGAACTCAACCTCGTATAGGGCATTCCGGCAACATTCAGCATATTTAAGGTGAGTACAGAGGGGATTTTATATCCCCATCCCGGAGCGCGACGGTCGTAATTAACCAACCGGAAACGGATATGCCCGTACCGATCTCCTTTGTTGTCACTAAGATTTTCATTGACCTCATTTCCCAGTACCGCATATACATCTTCCAGTGGCAGATCGCTGAGCGCAAAATAATCGCCGGGGCCCGCCGATCCGGCAACAGCAACATTTCCATTCCAGCCTTTGGAAAAGGCCTCCC
>JBILHQ010000324.1:0-4824 GCA_044350415.1 Saprospiraceae bacterium
CGATCTTTGACGGTGCTAAAACACATGAGATTCAGGAATATATTGATCAGGCAGGACTTCCAAGTCTTGGTCAAACTTACCTGCAGGATGGCGAAACGGGCGACCGTTTCCACCAGACCGCAACAGTGGGTGTGATCTATATGATTAAACTGAGTCACATGGTAGACGATAAAATGCACGCGCGTTCTATCGGACCATACTCATTGATCACGCAACAACCACTTGGCGGTAAAGCCCAGTTTGGTGGTCAGCGTTTCGGTGAGATGGAGGTTTGGGCACTGGAGGCTTACGGCGCATCAAGCATTCTGCAGGAATTGCTTACCTATAAGTCGGATGATATTCAGGGGCGTGCAAAAGCATACGAGGCTATCGTTAAAGGAGATAACTTGCCGGATGCCAACATTCCTGAGTCCTTCAATGTATTGATTCACGAATTACGTGGTCTTGCACTGGATGTTAAGTTTGATTAATTGCAACTTGGCCTGATAAAATAGGTATGTTAACGATAGACAAAAGGGATTTACAGTATTTGTCGGGTGAAGAATTCTCCAGTATTTACCAAATGGCTTTAAAAGGTCATTCTGATAATGTATCACGGGTTGATTTGCTGAAATTGCTGGTAAAAGGAAAGCGGGTTGTGCATTTTGGTTGTGTAGACCACTTGCCGTTGATCGAACAACGCCGGCGTACAGGAATGTGGTTACACGAAATCCTTTCCGGCGTGTGTACTGATTTGGTGGGAGTGGATATCAACGAAAAGGGTGTGCAATACATGAATGATCAGGGTTTTGAGACCCATATCAGTAATGTGGTAACGATGCCTGTACCAGATTCGATAGCGTCCCGGAAATGGGATTATATTGTGGCTGGGGAGGTTTTGGAGCATATCGATAACCCGGTGGATTTTTTAGGAGCAATCAGAGAAAAATATAAAGGGTGTACTGAGCGCATTGTAATTACGGTTCCAAATGCTTTGAGTTATACCAACTTTCGTTTTGCGCTGAAGAATATTGAAATGATCAATACCGACCATCGCTACTGGTTTACGCCTTTTACCTTGATGAAGGTGGCTATGCAGGCAGGGATTAAAGTGGAAGGTTTTGATTTATGCTTTGATGAAAAGCCTTCTTTGTTTTCTGTCAAATACTGGTTAAAAGACCGGCCATTGCTGCGAAACAGGGTAGTTTTGATCGGTAAGTTATAATGGATCGTACTGCTGTCATTTCGACCTGGATTTACCTGGATCAACCGGAAGAAAGTTCCGAATATCCGCAGGTAGGGAAGAGGTCACATTTGCCGGAGTTTCAGAAAGTGTATTGGCGTTGTGTGGCAGTTTTTTTTGCCTTCAGTAAAACGAACAATCCTGGTGCAAGACATATATTGTTTTCGAATTGCCCTGAAAAGGATATTCCAAACATAGATGGACTAAATATCAGGGATTTTTTGAAAAAACAAGAAGTGGAGATAGTAACGTTACCGCTGACTTTTCAAACGCCACCTGGCTTTTTTGGAAAATGGCGGAATCAGTTCTACATTTTTGATATATTACAGTTCTTTGAAAAAAACTTTGGGGAAGATACAGCGCTGGTGGTTTTAGACTCTGATTGTCTGATTAATGCGTCGCTCGAAGAAATGTTCGCTGATATTCGCCGTTTTGGTTTGCTGGTTCTCCCGCTGCCATACGATGAAAAATTCAATATCAATGGATTGACCAGGAGCGATATGCGTACCATCTATAGTGAATTAAGCGGGGTGGATTGGCCCGAATTACCTTATTATTGGGGAGGCGAATTTTTTGCAGCCCGTTATGATGTTGTTCGGCAAATCAATGCCATTGCACCAAAAATCTGGAATGATATGATGATTCGTCATCAGGAAGGCCGGAAAAAATTCAACGAAGAAGCGCATGTACTCAGTTATTGTTATGAGGTGATTGATACTGTTTACGAATACGCAGATTTATTTATCAAACGTATTTGGACGGCACCTCATTACAATAATGTGGCCCCCGAAGATATCTATTTGCCAATCTGGCATTTGCCCTCCGAAAAGACGGGTGGTATTGCTCTGTTATTTCGCAAATTGAAAAAAAACAACACAAAGGAAAGTTGGATGATACCGCTTTTGCCTCAGGAAACAGGCGAATATGTGGGTGTCCCCGAACGGAAAAAGTATTTCAGTATTAAACATTTTCTGAAGTACACCTGGATTTACAAGATGATCAACAAATCATCTTAATACCTTTTTTGTAACACATTTTATTGCTTCAATAAATATGCCTTTCAAAAAGAAAAGCAACCGCACCGATCAACAGTTTGAGAGTATAACCATCGCACTTGCGAGCCCGGATGAAATTTTGGAGCGCAGCTATGGTGAGATTCTCAAACCGGAGACTATTAACTATCGTTCTTACAAGCCCGAACGCGATGGTTTGTTTTGTGAGCGTATTTTCGGACCGGTTAAAGATTACGAATGCTATTGCGGCAAATACAAACGTATCCGTTATAAAGGGATTGTTTGTGACCGTTGTGGTGTCGAAGTAACGGAAAAGAAAGTTCGTCGCGAGCGTATGGGGCATATCCGTCTGGTAGTGCCAGTAGTTCATATTTGGTTCTTCAAGAGCTTGCCGAATAAAATCGGTTATCTCCTGGGATTGTCCTCTAAGAAATTAGAGACAATTATCTACTATGAGCGCTACGTGGTAATCAATCCAGGTATAAAAGCGGAAGACGGTGTCAGTAAAATGGACTTGTATTCTGAAGAAGAATACCTCGAAGTTCTCGAATCACTGCCAAAGGAGAATCAACTGCTGGATGACCATCATCCTGATAAGTTTATCGCCAAAATGGGCGCTGAAGCGGTTCACCACCTCCTTAGTTCGCTGAACCTGGAAGATTTGTCGGCTCAACTTCGTTTTGATTCTCACAACGAAAGCAGCCAGACTAAAAAGACGGAAGCTAACAAACGCCTTCGCGTTGTGGAAGCGTTCCGCTCGGGTCTTGAAGGTAGCGGTCAACGCCCGGAATGGACGATTATTCAATACTTACCTGTTGTGCCGCCCGAACTGCGCCCATTGGTGCCGTTGGATGGCGGTCGTTTCGCTTCGTCAGATTTGAACGACTTGTATCGCCGTGTGATTATCCGGAACAACCGTTTGAAGCGTTTGCTCGAAATCAAAGCGCCGGAGGTAATCCTGCGTAATGAAAAGCGAATGCTGCAAGAGGCTGTGGACTCTCTGTTCGACAACTCGCGTAAATCTAACGCTGTAAAAGCAGAAGGTGGCCGTGCACTGAAATCTCTTTCAGATATCCTGAAAGGTAAACAGGGCCGTTTCCGTCAGAACCTGCTCGGTAAGCGTGTGGATTACTCTGGTCGTTCGGTCATCGTAGTAGGGCCAACGCTCAAATTGCACGAATGTGGTATTCCAAAAGCAATGGCTGCGGAATTGTTTAAGCCGTTCATTATCCGTAAACTCATTGAGCGCGGTATTGTGAAAACGGTGAAATCAGCCAAAAAATTAGTTGATCGTAAAGACCAGGTGATCTGGGAGATTCTCGAAAATATCCTTCGCGGTCATCCGGTTCTTCTCAACCGCGCCCCAACGCTGCACCGTTTGTCTATTCAGGCATTCCAGCCGCGTTTGATCGAAGGTAAAGCGATCCAACTTCACCCATTGGTATGTACGTCTTTCAACGCCGACTTTGACGGTGACCAAATGGCGGTGCACGTACCATTGAGCCACGCAGCCATTCTGGAAGCGCAAGTACTTATGCTTTCCAGTCATAATATGCTCAATCCTCAGGATGGTTCTCCTATTACCCTGCCTTCACAGGACATGGTATTAGGTCTGTACTATCTCACGAAAGAGCGCAAATCAATTCCAGAGAATCCGGTAAAAGGCGAAGGCCGTCGGTTCTATTCTATGGAAGAGGTGGTGATTGCATACAATGAAGGCCAGGTGGATCTGCATGCCATGATTGAGTGTCGTATCATGATCAAAAATGATGACGGTGTTTTAGAAATGAAACGCATTTCGACAACAGTTGGTCGTGTACTGTTCAATCGCGCTGTGCCGGAGGGTGTGCCTTACATCAATCAGCTGCTAACCAAGCGTAACCTGAAAATTATCATCGGTGAAATTATTCATCGCACGAGCTTTAAAGCAACTGCCGAATTCCTCGATGCTATCAAAGAATTGGGATATGGTTGGTCGTTCAAGGGCGGACTATCATTTAACCTGGGTGATCTGATCATCCCGGACCTGAAGAAAACAGCACTCGAAGCGGCTCAAATAGAAGTAGATGAAGTTTGGGATAACTACAATATGGGTATCATTACCTATAACGAACGTTATAACCAGATCATTGATAAATGGACGTATGCGGATAATCGCATCACCGATCAGTTGATGAAAGAATTGGCATCACACAAACAGGGTTTCAACTCTGTATACATGATGCTTGATTCTGGTGCGCGTGGTTCCAAACAACAGATCAAACAGCTGTGCGGACTTCGTGGACTGATGGCGAAACCTAAAAAATCAGGTGACTCCGGCGGTGCGATCATTGAGAATCCGATTCTGTCAAACTTCCTGGAAGGGTTGTCTGTACAGGAGTTCTTTATCTCCACACACGGTGCCCGTAAAGGTCTTGCCGATACGGCTTTGAAAACGGCCGACGCTGGTTATCTTACCCGTCGTCTTGTAGACGTTTCTCAGGATGTTGTTATTCGGGAAGAAGACTGCGGCACATTGCGCGGTATTGATGTTCAAGCCATTAAGGAAGGTGAAAAAATAATTCAGGTGTTGAGCGAGCGTGTCAAAGG
>JBILHQ010000157.1:0-14997 GCA_044350415.1 Saprospiraceae bacterium
ATAATCGCTACGGATGGCACCCGGTACACTTTTGGGCAGGCAGTCATCAATACAGTCACGGTAAATGCGCGTGAATATACGCAGCAATTTGGCCAGCCAGCCAGCAGCAAATATTGCTCCAGCTGGTATTTGCTGCTTGTCGAAAGCCCTGACCTCAAGAATTCCATCAATCTGACTTATACGGATGAGTACTATGGCTACTGGAATCTTTCTGCCTGTAGCTATGTTGCCAGGAATGAAGTGTGTACATATCCTTCTAGCAACGCACCCTTCAATTATGAAGAGTGTAGTGGCACAGAAATAAATCCCACCCATTACGGTTTCAAAACAGAGATTGAAGGAAAACGCCTTACAACCATTAATTCCAGTTCAGGGACCGTCACTTTCAATGCCACTACCAACCGAACTGATCTGGAAGACCACAATTCTTACGCCACTACCTACAAGGCTAAAAGGCTCGAATCTATTCAAATATCATCTGGGTCCCCCCCAGTTAACTTGTAAGCAATTTGATTTCACTTATACTGATTTTCAGGATCCATCCAATACTGCATTGGCTTATTATAAGCGACTGAAATTAGATAAGGTGACTGAAAAATCCTGCGATGGAACGATAGTTCATGTACCCTATTCTTTCACCTATAATGGCACTTTTTTACCTTACAGGCTCTCTAAATCTACTGATCACTGGGGCTATTATAATGGCGTGGCAGCCAATGAGAATCTCAAAGTAAGCGTCCCGCCCACGACACTTCCGGTATCGGGCACCAATACTACTTTCACGTATGGCTCTGCCAATAAGGAGTCCAACGAAATAGAAATGAAAAAAGGGATGCTAACCCAAATCGGTTATCCGACAGGTGGAAATACCTGGTTCTCCTATGAAGCCAATGTGGTCAATGCTAATGTGGCATCTACCGTTAATAAACTTTCCCTGCAAAGTTGCCTGAACACACCCCCTAATTGTTGCGGCACACAAACGGCAACATCGGGCAATATTCAGTTCACTGCGGCCGAGTTAGATTTTGCGAATAATCCTAATACCTCGACGTTTAAAATTCAGCTGTGGCCACTGGCCACCAATAATGGTGGCTCGCAAATACCCTGCAGTACTGCCACAATGGTTACCGGAACCGTTCAAGCATTCAGAAGCTCGGATAATGCTGCTGTCGGGCAGCCCTATTCATTCAATATTAACGCCACTGAAAGTACCAATTCCATTGAAAAAGCACTCACATTTCTTCAGGGACCTTCGCCATACCTGACTTTTCTGCCTTCCACCAATTATTACTTCAAAATAACCACAGCGAATGCATACGGTACATTGACGATTACTTCAAACCCTGTTACCTATCAAAACTATACGGTGGGTGGCTTGAGAATCAAGGAGATACGATCATCTGCGGGCAATACACAAACAGTTGATGATGTAATAAAATCGTATGAATACCTCCAGCAGGGTTCAACAACGACGAGTTCGGGCTCGTTGTTTCTTAAACCGCTGTATGGGTTCACTACTGACGGTGTTGCTACAACAACTACTGGAATCAGCACTCAGATGGTCAGGATGTTTTTTCAGGAGAATTCACTTTCTCCTTTGTATAATTTTTCCGGGAATCATTGCGGATATCAATGGGTGAAAGAAAAACATAATGGGAATGGCGAGAAGATGTTCAAATATGACGTCAGTGGCTCTGTTGCTCCAGCCATATTTCCGGCCCCTCCAGTGAGTGTTAATGTTAATACTGGGCAATCCCAAAAAGAGCAGGTTTATAGCAGCACAGGAACATTGGTGGCAGAAACTGCTTTATCAGGCCAATCTTTAGGATTAACCACCAACGCACGAATGCTTTGGAAAACTGTACAGTTCCCTTTTTCCTGTATCAATGTGGGAGGCGGAACAACACAAGGGTTTTTGACTGGTACCGCAAATTATTTTATTACAAACAGCGCATACGTATTATCCTCATCCACCGAAACCATCGACGGCGTATCAACCACCACTACTTACTCCTATGACAACACCTACCGCTTTTTAGCACCCAAAGTGGTTCAGGTTACGAATTCCGACAATAAAGTAACCAGAACCGATTATTCGTATCCGCACGATATGGCAGCAGGGTGTTTACGCGACCTGTTACTTCAAAAAAATATTATTGCTTCGCCCTGGAAGACTGTTGTGAAAGTGGGATCAACGGATGTAGCAGGTATGGAAATTGTTTATGCTGCATTCTTCCCAACGGGTGCCTTTTCGTCTCTTACCACCTGTGCGGCCACTACTATAGTGCGTCCCTATGAATTTAAAACTTATGAAATGACATGGGATAATGCAGGTACTGCTTCTGCTGGCACCTGGGTTACAAAAGGCACTATTAATAGTTATACAAGCAAAGGGTTTCCGGCTGCTTATACCGCTGTAAACTGGCTGCCCGAAACATATACCTGGGAAACCAACGGCCTGATTAAGACTAAAACTTATAACGGGTATGTTTCGACATACGATTATCATCCCGGCACCCAATTAGTGGCTAAAATAACGCAACCCGATGGACAGGAAGCCTGGTATGACTATGACAAACTTGCCCGGTTGAGCAAAACTTCGGTGAGGCCAAGTACTGCTAACTCCAAAACAACTGCTACCGTTACCACAAATTATGAATACCGGTACCGGGCGCAAACCATTCCCCCGAACCCATACGCAGAGAACTATACAAGAACCACTACGGCTTTTGCAACTGCTCCAACCGGTGCCGGTACCAGTGGATTGACCTCACAGGAAAACATTCAGTTCTTTGATGGGTTAGGCCGCACCTATCAAACAGTCAATCGTAAACAATCTCCCGCATCTGTTCCAAAGGACGTAATTGTCTATATCAAATACGATAAATGGGGCAGGGTTTCTAAATCGTATAACCCTGTCGAATCGACTAATAATACCGGTGCTCAGTTATCTGCAGAGCCTACAGGTACGCCATTCTCACTTTCAGAATATTACGCTGATCCGTTAAATCGTATTTGGAAAACAACCCCGCCTTCGTGGTATCCCACTACCTATGCTTATGGTGCAAATGGAGGAAGTGAAGTCCTGCTCAATCATACCAGCAGCACTTATTATGATGCGAATTCTTTGATGAAAACCACCGTGACGGATCCGGATAATAAGGTAGCAATCAGTTACAATGATAAATCAGGAAGGGCATTGCTGTTGAAACGCACAGATACCGCCAATTCTCAGGCTTCCAATACTTACAGCATCTATGACGACAAAAATCGACTGACGCTTGTTATTCCGCCGGGCTCCTCCTTCATTAACAGCACGCTCAATTTTGCTTATACCTACGACGCAGCAGATCATCTGGTAACTAAAAAAGTGCCGGATGCCGCAATCGTCACTATGAAATACAATACCCGTGATCAATTGGTTTTAGAGCAGGATGGCAATTTGGTGACGCCCAATAAATGGCGTTGTATTCAATATGATGATTTTGGTCGGGTGGTCAAAACAGGATTGTATAATGACGCAATTCCGACAACTATCCCCAGTCCGATTCCACCTTCATTGGCACCCAACGATGTATATACCGAAAATACTTACGGTACTTCAGGCATCCAAAAAGGAAAAATTATCAAAACCAAAGCAAAAATACTAGATACGGGCAATAACTCGCTTGAATCCAATTATACTTATGACGGATATGGACGGACCAATGGCTCCACCGGGAATAATTATTTATTGCCTGCTGACTTAAATGCAGAGAGTATAACACTTGTCTACGATTACGCCGATAATATATTAAAAGATACCCGCGTCAGCAAAAAAACGGCTTCGGTATCTTATACGATTACTCAAAAACATAATTATGACCATTGGGGCAGAAATACCCTGAACACCCACCAGATGGGAACGGGAACGGAATATACCCTTAGCCAGTTGAATTACGACTGGAAAAACCAGGTGATAGAAAAAAACCTAGGTAAAACGCCCTCTGCCACCAATTACCTGCAAAGCCTGGACTATGCTTACAATAATCTGGGTTGGCTCACCACCATCAATGCCCCAACATTGGGAGGAACAAATACAGGTTTCCCTGCCTGTCCATCAGGTATACAGGTTATGCCCGATCCCAATCCCGGGGCGACCAACGCCACGCCCGATTTTAATGACTTGTTTTATTTAGAACTGAAATACGATATACTACAAACTGGCTGGTCAGGTCCCGGCCCTAAAAATGGCAATATCGGGCAAGTTATCTGGCGTACCCGCGGCCGCGAACGACAATTATATACCCTCACTTACGACTATCTGAACCGAATGACCGACGCTCAGTACCACAACCTTAGTGACGGCGGTTCTACCAATAATCCTGGCGCATGGAATGAAAACCTGGTCTATGATGCACGGGGAAATATCAATTCACTTACCAGAAATGGTAAATATAAATCGACACCATCAGCCACTTGCTGGACCGACGGACAAATCGATAACCTGGCCTATACTTACACTGCCAATACCAATAAACTCCAAAAAATAGCGGATGGCGCATCGAACACTTATGGCTGGACTAATCCAGCCAATGCTGCCGCCACATCTCAATATTTGTATGATGCCAATGGTAATTTGACTAAAGATCCATATAAGAACATGACGGTCGGGTACAACTTTATGAACCTGCCTCAGACGATGACCTTTCCAGTTGCTGCGGGTGTAAACAATACCATTGAAATTATTTACGATGGCACAGGGAGGAAGTTGCGAAAAATAGTCAAAAATGCCAATTTACCCCAATATACCCAGGATTATGTGGGCGGTATAGAATATAGAACCACCAGTACAGTACCTTTAAGTCTCGAAAGTATCAACCATGCCGAAGGGCGGGTGTTTAATACCAATACCGGCACAACAAGTGCAGATGCCTTGCGGTATGAATACGCCATTCAAGACCACCTCGGCAATACCCGCCTGACCTTCACCGATAAAAATGGGAATGGGGTAGTGGATGTCACGAATACTGGTGCCAATGAGGTATTGCAGGAGAATCACTACTATCCGTTTGGATTGGCAATGAACGGGCCATGGATGAATGATAATGGCGTGATTGACAATAAATACCAGTACAACGGAAAAGAGTTAAATGATGATTTTGATTTAGGGTGGAATGATTATGGAGCGAGGTGGTATGATCCGAGTGTGGGGAGATGGTGGAGCGTGGATCCGCTTGCGGAGATGGTTTACAGAGAAAATAGTTACTGCTATGCTGGCAATAACCCCATTAATAATGTTGACATTGGAGGACTCTTTAAAATTAACCCTAAAGGCACACACTCAGTGCTTGAAAGTTACCTAAACTCTGGTGATATTGGAAGATTACTACAAAATCCGGACCTTAGAAATGGATTAAAAACAATAGGTAATTTCTCCGAACAACAATTAAACGATATGGCTGAGCCAGGAAAGGGTCCGGAAATTTTTATTGTTCCTGATGACAAAATTGGTGCTGGACCAGGAATGGAATCCAACGGTTCCTTTAGAAGCAAGGATGGAGATGGCTCATTTAACATTAGCCAAACTCTCGTGGACCAATTACAAAATGCGACACCTGAAAATAAACAAGCAGCTCTGTTATTTTTAGTAATGACAATTTTTCACGAATCGGTTCACCTTGGCGTAAATAAAAATAGCACACCACGAAGTTCATTAAATGGAAATTGGGAAAAAAGAGGGTTCGTGTATTATTTCAAAGGGATAGCGATTGCCTTTAAAGAAGGAACTGATAAAGACCCTTATATAAGAAAGAACCCCGATAAGTATAAAAATGTCTCTGCAGTGTCGGAGGATGGCCATACTTTAGAAGACAATATTTGGTTTAACTTTACATCAAAAAGAGGAGAAATAAATCTTGAGGAGGGAAAAGCGAAAATCAATACCGTTATAAATCCCGACGTAGTTCCTAAAGCATAATATATATCCAGCCTTTTTTCTGACCCATACATTTTTCTATTTTGGGAAATAGTACCAAAGACATAGCAAAGTGGTTTTTGGTAATGTATTTTTAAAAAAAATAAAAAACAAACAAATAAATAATTAAATGTTTGCAAGTAGTATTATCCAAACCTCTTTGCCTCGGAGTTATTGTAGAATATTCAAAAGGTAGTAAAAAAAACAAAAAATCGTTGCTTTTTTTATAAAAACCTGATCGTTTCTTATTAAATAAAATACTTCAATAAGTGTTATATAAAAAACTATTAATTTTTTTGTTATTTTTTTTTGCTCAACACTTCGTTTTTGGGCAAATAGATATTCCATTGGATATGCTCCCATTGGACGAAAATTTATTTGATCAAAATATTCTAAAATCAAAAGAAATTTCATATGTTTCATGTGTCGGTTTAGAATTAAAATTAAATAATTTAACTATTATTGATACTTTAGAAACATTCTATTTATCCTTTGATCAAAATTATCGCCCAATTTATTCTGAACATTTCTATATAAAAAACAACCAAAATTATGAATGCAAGTTCTTTTATTCTGGAATTGATAGAATTAAAAGATGTTCAGAAAGCGATTCAATAAAACAAGTAGATAACACAATGGAGGAGGTTGTTTATTTATATAATTATTTTTTTAAACACGACAATCTTTTAACCTTTGAGGAGAAAGTTTTTTTTCCTAAATCAAATAAAATAATTAATAAAAAACTTGATACCTTAGTATATAGTGATAATAAAGTATTAAAAGAAATTAATTATTGGTTTAATCCCATGGAGCAATCGTTAATGGATAGCATAATAAAAGAATATAGATATGATTCTTTGGGTCAATTAATTGAATACTCGATAAATCCTTCGATCTCATTTAATAAAAATATACCACTTAGTTTTTCTAAACTATATTCACCCAGAGCTAAATATTTGTACAGTTATATAAATGACATTAAAAAAGTAACTGAATATCATTATTATGACTATTTACCTATAGATTCCTTTGTTATGAATAAGTATGAAATTAAAAATATTAATTTTAAAGATTATTTACAACTTAAGATGATAACAGATAAATACGGGGTAAGTTATAATATGTTTTATATTGAACCTGGCACATACTCATTTGAAAATGGTTTAGGATCTATTAAAAAAATAGAATATTTTGAAGGAAGTAGCCTGCCTAAGAATATCTTTATTAGTACTGATGATAAATTAGTATTGTATAATTTTATTTATTCTAAGTAACTCATTGATTCATTGACAGATTTGTACTGATACAAGACCTGTCTTTTTTCACAACCTCTAAATCTACCACAATATATTACTTGCACTTGTTTTAGACTATTTTTAGTTTTCTGATCTATAACTGGGCCGTCAAAGATCGTACTCTAATGGTGTAAGATTGTTGACTCAAACTCCACAACGGCAAGTACAGTGGGAAGGCATTCTTTGAATATTCTAAGAAAAGCGGCTAATAGTATAAATTGTTAATACGTGAAAAATTGCTTATGAAACAAATACGCTCATTACTCATCATCACCCTGCTCACCACCACCCTCTCCGCCCAGCGCTTCAACGCACAAAAGGGTTTCATCGTCAAATCCACTAACGACACGGTGTACGGGCAGATAAAAGACCGGAGCAATATCCGTAAATCGGTGCTGTTTCAACCCGATGTTGCGACGGAGTTCAACACCCTGACTCCTGCGGATATTTCGGCATTTTATTACGAAGGCGGGTATTATTACCGGTCAGTATCGGTGCCGATGAGCGACAGTACCAGCGAGCGGCAGTTTTTGTTATGCCTGGCTGAGGGGTATATGAGTTTGTATTATACAGGTGCGTTCTACTATA
The DNA here is from genome assembly GCA_044350415.1 of Saprospiraceae bacterium. Classification (GTDB taxonomy): domain Bacteria; phylum Bacteroidota; class Bacteroidia; order Chitinophagales; family Saprospiraceae; genus M3007. The sequence goes on from JBILHQ010000157.1 coordinate 7,840, forward strand.
TTGCCAAGCCCAATAGCCCGCTGGCAAAGATTGATAAAAACGATTTTGTAGAAGATGGCCTCAATCGGGTAGATAACAGGTTCCTTAAGGTACTGACTTACCTCATGGCAGATTGCCCGCAGATATCAAGAGACGTTGAACGAACGGGGTATAGCCCTGTAAGCCTTACTGATATCGTCAATAGATATAATGATTGCAAAGCGTCCGAAACCAATCATACCATTTATAAAGCCCGATCAGGATTAAAGCCCCGGTTCGGTATAAAAGCTGGCGTTGTGTACGGTAATTTTGTAAATACCGAACGCCAGGTAAGGCTAAACCAATTCAACTACGACCCTGATCCAAGGTTTTCTGGCGGGCTAACTTTCAATTTTGACATCAATAGAAAATTATCGTTTCAACCCGAATTGCTGTTGACAGGGAAAAAGGCATACGGTAAACTGGATCCCCCAACTTATCAGTGGGAAGCAAAAATTGATTTGTTAGTGTTACAGATGCCATTGATGGTGTATTATCAGATACCATTTGGTAAAATACGTCCTTTTGCTGGTGCCGGAACGGTAGCTGGATACATCTTGAAAAAAGATGCCCGGTATACAAAGGGCCTTGGGGGCTCTCTGGGTTTTGGTAATCTTGAAATGGGTTTTCGAGGAGGCAGTGGCATTGCTTTCCAATTACAGAGTACGCAACAAATAAGCCTGGAATATAACTTTGAGTGGACTGCTATTAGCCAGTCAGATGTGACTGACAGGACCCGCTCAGTATCACATTATCTCTGGTTAAGGGTGCAGATTTGATCTACTATGGAAAAGGTGTTTTGTAAGTTGATAATTGGCGGGTTGTTAATTATGGCGACCGTTACCTTAAACGCTCAATTCGTAAAAAACTTAGTCCCCAACCCGGGTTTTGAGGAATACAAGGAATGTCCGACCTGGTTCTCTTCGGTTGCACTGCCGAATACGCCCCAACTGTACCTGCAGGATTGGGTGGCACCTAACAGGGGTACTTCTGATTATTACAATGCCTGTGCCTGGGATTATCGTTGGGTAGGCGTCCCTTACAATGCCGGAGGATGTACGCCTGCAAAGGAGCAGAATGCCTATGCCGGTTTTTATGTTTTTGCTAACGCGGATACCAACAGCAATGAGTTTTTATATCGGGAATACCTGCAGGTGCGATTAAAACAACCCTTAGTGAAGGATGTAGGTTATTGTGTTAGCTTTTATGTTACGCCGATGGATACTAATCTGCACAATTCCGATTTATATATTTTTGCGGCTAAAAATATAGGTGCCTATTTGTCCAAAAAACAAGTGATAGATACCGCTACACAACAAAGTTATCAAAATCTTCCCTATGAACCACAGATTACTGCTGATAAAGTGATAGATGATACCGCGCACTGGACACTGATTTCTGGCGTATTTACAGCAGAAGGCGGGGAAGAGTGGCTAACAATTGGGAATTTTGAAGATGACATCAATACCCGCCCATTAGTACAAATGACCGTAGGATTTCCGAGTAATATTGCTTACAATATTTCTTACTATTTTATTGATCAGGTATCTGTTTATGGTCTGAATACAGTATCAGCCTTGCCCAATGAAGAAATTTACACCGTTTGTGATAAGTTTCCAGCACCTGTCACGGCGATGGCAGGTTTTGAAAATTACCGGTGGAGTAACGGCGATATTGGCCAAACCGGGATGATCCCCGATACTGGGTATTGTTGGGTGGAGGCGTCTTTTGAAGGTTGTGTGTTCAGAGACAGTGTGAAAGTGATAGCATCTCCGCCTCCGGTGGTTGATCTGGGGCCTGATATTGACTTGTGTGTCGATGGTAAATTAACTGCAGTGACCCTGAAGAACAGCGAGCCATTAGCCAATTATACCTGGTCGACCGGATTGATTTATGACTCCATAATAGTAAAACGCCCCGGCATATATACTTTGAAAACCCGGCATGTATGTGGCGATATCAGTGATGAAATAGAATTGACTGGCTGTGGTTCGACATTATATATTCCTAATATTATTACACCGGACAGCCAGGATGATAATGCTGTTTTTATTCCCAGGGGGCGAAATGTCGAACTGCGTCTGCTGGAAATCTATGACCATGATGGTCATCTGGTGTACCGGGAAGAACAACCGGCTGCTGGTTGGGATGGTACGGTGCGCGGGCGATCGGTGCAGCCGGGTGTATATATCTGGCATTTACGGTACTGGCAAAATGATATAGATACGGAAGTAGAAAAATATGGCGATTTGACGGTGATCCGGTGAACGGTACACAGCAAGTCCCGATACCTAAACTAAAAAAAATATGAAAAAACAACACCTTTTATTGCTGCTTCTCCTGCCGTTTTGCGGCATGATTTCCGCACAGGATGCTCCGGCCCGTCGGTTTGCCACACAATCTTATATGCGGCAAATTGCCCAAAATGACACTGCTTTTAAAGAGCGTACAGCCACCATTGAGCGAGGTATTTTCGATTTCAAATATTTCGGGGTGATGGATACTGTGGTAGTGCCCGTGGTATTCCACATTGTTGGATGTAACATCAGTGAACAGGATATTCTTGCCCAACTGGCACAGCTGAACATTGATTTTTTTACCCCTGCGCATCCATACCTTTCTGACGAACGGTATCTCAATCCCGATGCAAAAGATGGTAAATATGGTTTGACCTATCTTCATCCGGCCGATCGGTTTGAAAATTACGCACAAAAGGCGGCACCCACGATGATCCGCTTCTGCCGCCCTTCAAAAGATCCTGAAGGAAATCCGACTAATGGTATCATTACCGTGGCTTCTTCGGCAAGTGATTGGGGGATCGACAATAAGGTTAAAAACAGCGTATCCGGTGGAAGTTCGCCTTGGGATACCCAGCGCTATTGCAATATCTGGATTGCTCCCTTAGCCGATCAGGCGGCAGGGTACGCCCAGCGGCCCGGCGGCGGCTCCGAAACGGATGGTATTGTCGTCAGTCAGCAGTATTTTCTTCGATCAAACGGTTCAGTCCCGACAGGCGGTGCCGGCGACTTTGCGCTTGGCCGCACTTTGGTACACCTCATGGGCAGTTATCTCAATTTACATGAGTTATGGAATGAAACAGAGCCTTGTGGTGATGATTTTGTGGACGATACTCCTGTTCATAACGCACCTAACTTCGGAAAGGGCAATTACAAACATGTTTCTGCTTGTGGTGACAATCCCATTGAAATGACCATGAATTTGATGGATAGTGGGTCTGATTCTTCGATGTATATGTTCACGTGGGGGCAGGCCATGCGGATGCAGGCGACCTTGGCTGAGGGCGGCCCGCGCAATTCATTAACGTACACGGCGACGGCTTGTGAAACAGATGGTGGAGGGTTCACAGAAGCAGAAATCCGGAATGAAAAAAAAACAGACGGTTCCTTTCAGTTAAAAGTTATTCCCAATCCTAATTCCGGTGACTTTGTGGTGGAAATTGAATCTTTCAGTTCGGCATCATCTGAAATATTGATTCAGTTATATAGTTCTTCGGGAGTTCGAGTATGGGAAAAAAACATCGTATATCAACCTGGTGGATTGGTTCGTCTTCCTGTTACAGGGCAGAATTGGCCTTCTGGCCTTTATACTTTACAGGCAATAAGCGGCACCGAAAGGCAACTTAAGAAAGTACTGATTAACAACGGGAAGTAATATTTATCTTACCTTGAAGTACCTTAATGCAATTGATTGTATAAAGGTATTTCAAGGTGTCACTTATTCATTTGAACATTTCCAGCCACAGTTAGCACTAACTCCCAAATCCTCCCCCTAACCTTCCCCAAAAAATGCACCCTCCCAATATCCTCCATAGTCGCCATCTCCTCTCCCGACGGCCTAGGAAACAACGCCAACGCCCGGTAATAAGTCACTAAATTTCGAAACGACTGCGATTCCACCAATTTCTCCCAGTTCTCCCGAACCGCAGGCTGACTTTCCGCACAATCTCGAAGCGTGGAAGTAAAACGGCTCCGGGTTTGCCCTTCGGTAAGGGTGACGGCTTCTTTTTTGCCACCTACCCACTCGATACGCACTAAGCGGGTGGAGCCACTGCCGGTGGCATAAATGACGGATGTTGGCGGCGTATTTTCTGCTGGTGGAAAATGCGGCGTTGTAGGATGGATTTCGCCGGATAGGTGTGGCTCAATCGTTACGGTTGGTGCGATATTCACCGCATTTTTTTTAGAACCAGATTGCTCATTTTCACCGGATAAATGCGGCAGAATAGTTACACGTTGTACCGCATTTTCTTTAGGACCAGATCGTCCATTTTCCCTGGACAAATCCGGCTCTACGATTACATTTAGCGCCGCATTTGCCGCATTTTCTTTAGAGGCAGAATTCTCCTTTTCGCCGGACAAATGCGGCTTATTTCCCTTTTTAGCCGCATTCCCAGCCATTTTTAATGCTTGTGCATCGCTAAGTTGCCGCTCCGCCTCCGCTTTAGCTTTGGTAAAAATATCAATAACCTCATCTGTATTGCGCTTGTCATTGATTTGATGAATGCAGCGTTGGATGGTTTTTTCGAGGCGGTTTATTTTTTGATCTAAGGTTTCAGTATTCATACAGTATGCGAGTTAAGTTGAAGTAAAAGTTGAAGGTCTTCGATCAGGGTTTGAATGCGGCGAAATTCGGTGTGCTCCGCATCGTAGAGTTGCTGGATGATCGCCAGATCGAGGATTAAATCATGGATGCGGTCAAAATCAATAGGGGCGCCCCCATCTTCCGCCGATCTTGCATCGGGAGATGATGAGGGGGCTAAAAATCCTGTTCGTCTGGGGTGTTAGTGGCGGTGCTGTGCCCTTCCCGTTTGAACAGCACAGATCCGTCGTAGGTCTTGACTTCTTTGGGTGCACCTACTTTGTGGATGGCCGACAACATCTGGGTCATCCGCAAGTTAAAAATATCGCTGAATACGGTCTGCGCCTGACTGATCCAGCCGCCGTGCGCATCGAGTTCGGTGTATTGCCGAATCGGAAAAATGCCGGATTTGGTGTCGATACGTACCTTCTGAATAATGAGCATGATGGTCAGGATAAGAAACACCAGGTTGATCGCGTAAGCGAATTTTTTGGAGTCTGCGGTTTCGGCTTCAAAACGGGTGTTTTCCTTTTCATTGTGCTGTTTGATGCCCGTGGTTTCGTAGTGGTGGTCTTCATCGGCCTGGGCATAAGCATCGTTTCGGGCGGCTTCGTGTTTTTGTAATCCATCCGCTTTGTACACTTCGGCTGCCGCCAGTTTTTCCTGCCTGCCAACTTCGATTTTTCTGATTTCCCGGGCAATGACGGCCCGGTCAGCAGGTGTTTGTTGTCGGCGTTTTTGCTGGGCTGCAACCGCCGCATTGGCTGCCTGATTCGCCGCATTAATCTTGCTTTTATAGGTTTCCTCCAGGCTTTTTTTGCTGTTGTCGTACGTATTGTCTGCGCTGCTTTTGCGGCTCGACAAGCGAGTATCAGCAGTGGTACTATTTTGAGCCGCAACAGGCGCCACAAAACCTTTGAACAGGGTAATACTGCCGTATATGCCGATGCCGATGATGACGGTGTATGGCAGTACAAAAAAGACCGGGTGCAGGTTGGTTTGCGGGTCCGCATCCCATTTGTAATAGAAATGTGTTTCGAGGGCTTTTTTGGCCACGATATGTAAGCCGGTGAGTAGCGCAATCGGAACGCCTTTGACGATCCATTCTACAGAAGTTACCCGCCCTATCGTTTCTGCCGACAGGGCAAATGCGCCGGATAAGTCCAGGGCGATACAAATGCCGATAAAAATGACGGTGACCCAGGTGAGGGTGCGGCGAAATCCGGCCATACGGCTGAAGTAGTTTTTTTGTTCGGTGGTGGTCGGTTGCGACCAGACGGTTGTTGTTGTTTGGTGTGCCATAAGTTGATATCAATAGTTTGCGTGGTTTCCCACAGATTTATTTTGGTGTAGAGAGGGGCTTAGAGGGGTTGGAACACGGATTTGAGGGATTAGACACGGATTAAAAAGGATTTTTTTCGTGGTGTGTTCTGAAGCGTGTTCCGAAGCGTGTTCCGTGCCGTATTTCCCGCTGATTTCCGCAGACCCGTCGTGATGTCGTAACCGCTGATTTTCGCAGACCCGTTGTAGGGTGTTCTGGATTTTAGCATGCGTTTTGTTATGCTTATAGTGAAATCATGTGGCCAATCACCTCAAAAATATATGGGTAACCCCACCACAGCATATCTACAGAAATCCAAGGAACACTCCACAACGGGTCTGCGCAAATCAGCGGTTACGACATCACCACGGGTCTGCGAAAATCAGCGGGAAATACGCTACGGAACATGCTACGGCACACACCACGAAAAAAATCCGTGAAAATCTGTGTCTAATCCCTCAAATCCGTGTTCCATCGACATCACGCTCTTCGACATCACGCTCGGAAAAAATCCTTTTAAATCCGTGTCTAATCCCTAAAATCCGTGTTCCAACCCCTCTAAACCCCTCTAAATCCCGCTTCAAAATCCTGCTATCCCCCTACCCCGGTACCTCTCGCATAAACCACCAGCCTTCTACATTGGACCCGAACGACCACTGGACATTGGCTTTGGCGGATGGTTTGACAAAGCCCTTTTCCAGATAAGTGGTGGTTCGCGCTACAAGGGTCTCGATAATCGCCCCGTCTGGATGACAATTTTGAAGGATGACGGACGACATAAATCCTGTCAGATCGCGTGCTAATTGCTCATTGGAGCGGCGGAGTTTGGGGTATAGTCCGATCTCTTTCACCTGTTCCGCAATGTCTTCCACTACAGCATTCAAGACTTCAGGCCGCAATCCGGAAAGGATTTTTTGGCCTAAAGTTGTTTTGCTCAATCCGTGTTGCAATACCCCTGCGCGGGAGTACTTGTACGAATTGGGTTGGTATTCAATATGGAACACCCTACCCTTCCATAAGGCTTGGAAATACCACCGGCCTTGTACGCCATTTCCGCCCAGTCGCAGGTACTCTACCTGGACGCCGGGCATGCCATCCAGTAGCATTTCTTTTAATTCAATCGTTTTTGACATAATTAATGACAATTGTTGTTGACATAATGTGATGACAATATTTTGTCTCTTAACCTGCGTTGTGCAAAAGTACATAAATAGTACCAT
>JBILHQ010000158.1:0-14988 GCA_044350415.1 Saprospiraceae bacterium
TACTCAATTGGGCAAACAACGACATTTTCATCCGGCAAGTTTACAATTAATTTGGAAATATATCGAATAATTCATTGATTACCTTATCTTTATGGCCCGGTAGGACTGTAACGACGGACACTATTTAGATTGCCGCTAATGATATACTGCCCCACAGGCATATCCAGTACCGGAATTGTCATTACAGGTGAAGATCCAGTACCTTCTTTTATGATATTCCCTATTATATTATGAATACGCCATGCACTAATAAAGGTGTCTGATTCATTGATAGACAGAAAAATATCAGAGTGGGCCGGGCTTGGACTTAATTTAACAGTCCGATTGGTAAATAGCTTTGTTGCATTATTACCATTATCGCGATCACCTGATGAACAAGCTTCGTAAGGTGGTATTTCGCGCCCATATAAACTACAGGCAGTGTCGTAAGGAAGCATGGAAATTGCATCATCAACCGTTTGTCCGTAATCTAATATACATGATCCCACAATGTCGTACATCTGAGATATTTCAGATTGACTAAGCGTATCATCCATCAACAACTTTATGGCAGCACAGATATATTTTTTTCTGACATTTTCATAAAGACTTGTATTCGGAAGTCCTGGAACTTGCGAATTAAGTATGCCGGTTAGTGCTGATCTTCTTGTTGTTAAAATGCTGTCAGAGAGCGCATCAATAAAAGAATTTATGTGTTCAAGTGAGTCAGCGTCAATTTGTAATTGCTGTCCAAGTACTAAACTATCCGGACTGCCTGCATCGATTAAATCAGAGATTGTTCTGATACTTTCTAAACGCTGTTTTGCCTTTGTTTGCTGACCAACTAATGTTGCTTCAATAACATTTCCGGTATTTACTGCCTGATGTACAGCATACTCAACTGCCGCAAATTTTCCTGATGAAGTGATGGAATTATTCGCCAACCAGTTGACTGCTTCGGGAAAAGTTTGCGTTATCACTGGCATATTCAGCAGAGTAGCTGATAACTCCCTGCGATAATCCCATAACTGTGACGCAGTCAATCCTACAGGAATAGATCCATAAAGCATATCAGTGTGTAAATTTGAAAGAAATCTTCGAGGTGTATTATCGGGAGGAGGATCTTGAAAGTTTCCACCACAAACAATAAATGGCTCAGTATCTTCTGTAAACCAATCGGCAGGTTTATACGTTGGTGGCCAATGATATGTAATAGATGGATTCGCAAAAAACTTTGACGTTACATTATTGGCAATTGTACCAGGAGTTCCATTAACCCAAGCGGCTGCTCCTAACCTGTGATATTCAGTAGCTTTCCACAAATTACTTTTCTGAAATTGTACTCCCATTTCAATAGCGGCCTCGCTTCCTGCATGGTTTGCCAGACCAAATCGGCCGTAATTAATAATATTACAAGAAAAATCGCAATTAGTATTATCAAAACGCATATCAAAGTTTCGGAAACCATTAGTAACTTCATTGTGAAATACTCTCGGAAATGGATGACAGTCATTTATCTGTATTCCATTCGCCATAAGAGAAACAGGATTGTGAACAAATTTTAGTGGAGAAATCTCAAAATCTTCAAAATTAGCGGCAGTTACCAAATTATCATTTACTTCATTAATAAACTCAGATTCAATACTACTTTCCATACTATGGGCATTTAATAAAGCAATTCCAGATCCGGTATAGTCCTCTGTTGAAATAAGATCCCCGGTAAAATCATAGTAGACCTCGTTATCAGTTATTTTAAAGCCCTTGCCCACCGCAGCCCAACACTTCACAAATATACCATTTGTGTTAATACACCGCTTTTGTTTTGCAAGGTGTAAGATATTTTGGTCAATGTACATTTTATTATTCACATCCTGAAATGCTTCAACAAATATCCCAAATTGGGCACCATTACCCCCTGGTAGATTTATTCGATTATTCCTGATTGTATTAGATGGGCTTGACGCATCAGCTGCAGGTGTTCTTTCTACTTTTATTGCCGTAACTTCATCCTGTACAATATAATCGATCAGATTATCTTCAATATTAATCTCCGCCGCAAGAACATTTTTTTCACATAATATACCAAATGGTTGATTTTTTCCTATTTCATCATAAAATTCAGCACCTTTAACAATTAACTGGCTGGCATACCTGGATCGGATACCAGACTTGGCATTGCCTGTAAATACACATTTGTTGCCATGGTCAGTGCTTACAGATAAATAAGACCGTTCAGCATATATCCCGGTATTATTTGCTTCGACTGGAAATGCGCCTCCAAGCCTGAAATTGGCAAATTTGCAGTTCGCAATGCCCATATTTGAATTGAGCACAATTATTCCGACCCCATTTTTATGATCAAAAAGATTTACAGCTCCAGTATTGCCAAGAATTCCATTACAATAACTCATATAAATTCCGTAATTCATTGGTATACTTCCCACTCCGTTGTTGCCACCAGCAGATTGTAAGAATTGGTTTCCATAAAAACTTATTGGGCTGATCGTTATTGATGCTCCTGGTGTCCCAGTGCATGAAATACCAATATTATTGTTAACAAAATAACAGTTCCTGATCCAGTTAGTGTATCCAGGTTGCGGTTTATATCCAGATTCTAACTTTATTCCAGCCCCATTAGCATCTCTTAAGAGGCATTCCCAAAACCTAAATTTACCCTGCTTAGAAATTTGTATCTTTGACCAAGGGGCATCACAGCCTGCGAACACTGTACGATAGGCAAAAAAGGATACACTCCCTGATGTTATAATTACAGCATTTGGGCCCATTTTGATTTTGCAATTTAACAATGTCAGATTTTCATCTACCGTAAAAGTGCCGTTAATGAGAATTTTTGTAACTGTTTAGCTCCCTTTGGCTGCTGGCATGAAAAAAATCGGATTAAAACATAACTTTGTGCATCAAAAACGAAACGAGTTGGAACTGCACACCACAGTCGAATCTTGCCATGTTCTAATAAAAAATCTATTATCGATTATAGAACATCAGCAAAAGCGAATTGACGTCAAGGGTCGCTGATTTAGAGGCACGTTTGAACCAGAACAGTGGCAATTCGAGTCGTCCACCATCAAGTGATGGCCCCAAAGGCAAGCCAGGCATACCGAAGGATCCCAAAGGTCAGGGGGGTCAAAAAGATTACAAAGGGAATACTTTGCGCAAGGTCGAGCGTCCAGATCACATTGTCCGCCTCACCACTGTGGTATGTGGTTGTGGTTTGCCATTGGACACCGATAGTGGCCAAGTGGATCAAACCTATCAAGTGTTTGACCTTCCTGAACCTAAACTGGAAGTAACGGAATACCAAAGAATCCGCCAACGGTGCGTCTGTGGCTGCGAGTATTTGGGCGCCCTTCCTGCCGGGGTTCATGCTTCGGTGCAATATGGTAGTGGGGTTCGCGCCTTGACAGTACTGTTGAACAACTCTTGTCAGATCTCTTATGAGAAAGTCCGTTCTTTGTTTTCCGACCTTTTTGGTTATGATTTGAATGAAAGCACGGCTGTTTCCAACAATGAATTGGCGTATGAACGGTTGGAAACGACGGAAAATCAAATCAAAGAAGCCCTGATTAAGGGAGAAGTAACCCATTTTGACGAAAGCGGCATCAAAGTGGGCATCAAACTCAAATGGTTGCACACCGCTTGCAGTACCGTGTTCACTTACCTGTTTGTGAGCCAAAACAGGGGCGGCCCGGTACACCAGACAGAAGCTTCCATTCTCTCCCAGATCAAGAATTGGGCAGTTCACGATTGTTACAGCACTTATTTTAAGTTCAATAACTGTCGCCATGCCCTATGCAACCCGCACATCCTGCGGGAGTTGCAGGCACAAGTTGAACAAGGCAAACTTTGGGCAACGGACTTGCAAACCTTCTTGCCCGAACTGTACAAAAAAAGCGAAAAAGGAACCAAAATTGTTCCTGATATCGCCGCCGAAAAGGACAAATGGCTCAAAATGTGCAAATCAGCCATTCAAATCGAAGAACTGCTACTGCCCAAAAAAATATCGCCCAAACCCGGACAAAAGAAAAAAAGGGGGCGTAAAGAAAGGGGCAAAGCGCTTAGCCTGCTGGATCGTCTTGTGGAGCACAGCAATGCCATATTGGCATTTGCAGAATATGAAGCCGTCCCTTTCAGCAACAACCAAGCAGAGCGCGATATAAGACCTGTCAAAACAAAGCAAAAAGTTGCCGGGTGTTTTCGAACTGACCAGGGAGCAGACAGATACGCCCGTATACAAGGCTTCATCAGTACTTCTCGTAAGCATCAACTCAATGTTTTCAATGAACTTCGTGCTGTCTGCAGCACCGCTGATTTATATGTCGCACCCTTCGGGTGCTAAATAGTTACCTTTTTGTAAATAATATTTGAAATGCAGATTCATTTAAATGTAGAAAAATGCAACATTAAATGTACTTATTTTTACATTTGTGTAAATATTTTTACTCTATAACAGAACAACAACTAAAATTATTTGACTTTCAGGTTCGCCAAAAGCGTGAAGCACTGAATTTTGACCGTGAATCAATTGCTGATAGGCTGGATATCCAATCGCGCACTTACGCCAAATGGGAGAACGGGCAATCCGAGCCACCGTTGGGTAAAGCACTTGAAATAGCAGAGATTTTGAACACAACACTATATGAACTGTTGGGACAAAATAGCGCCCCCGCAAACAGTTCTTTCAATAATAACAGCCAGGAAGGAGAGAATAACGTGATGCACAACCAAATCGGCACTTTCGACCGTGCAACTATGCAGGAAATAAATCACCGTTTCGCGTTTCTCGAGGAGATGTTAAAAATGGAGAGGGAAGAGAAAAAATCCTTAATTGATCTGCTAAAAATAAGCAAATATTAAATCGTATAGCAGTTGCAATGTATAATAATGGTGAAATCTAATGCACATAAAATTTGTTCCTGCTAGGCACACTTCATCTTGCACCAATATCCACTTGGATTGACTACGCCAGATTCATTGAATGATTGATATTGCAGCCCCACAACAACTCAATATAGTAGTCTGCATTATCGACAGGAGCCACTAACCCTCGTTAAAGAAAGTGGATGGCCCCACAACAACTCAATATAGTAGTCTGCATTATCGACGCCATCGAGTGGTCGAAACATTAAGTTCCGGACAATTTGAACCTTTTTTATCCCCCACATTCCCGCAATCATCGATATCCGACGCATAAAAAAGCCGCCCCGGAAATCCGGAGCGGCCAGTGCTTGCATGATGTTTGTAATCGCTTATTCACCAATTTTACTTGACAAACTTAGTGGTCATTCGTCCATTTTCAGAGACAACTTCCAACAAGTACATACCTGCGCTGAATTGTCCTACCTGAAGCGTAGTATTGAAATCACCACTGACAATTCCCCAATCGCCTTCCATCATCAAACGGCCGGTCATATCCTGAATACGGTACCGGAGTGCCGTAGAATTAGTCGCATTGAACCGAACATTAAGGTCGTTGACGGCTGGATTCGGAGACACAGAGAAATTGTCTAATTGATCTGAAAGACTACTGGTATTTACAAATACCGGCAACGGGAAAGTCGTACCATCTTCCAATGCCACCCAGGCACCGAATGAAGGTTGATTGCCCGTTGGATTGAGGTAGCCCGATGCAAATACAGTGATGGCATCGCCACCTAATCCTGCGATATCTGCAAAATAACTTTGAACAATCGTGTTATTGTCATTTGCAGGGGTAACATTCAGCACATATTGCGCTGGCGGCACACTGATATAAGGCGTAAATTCACCGAAAGACACATTGTCAAATACCGGAAGTCCTCCCGGTACTGTGATATCTACTTCTGGTGCATCAGGGGCACCATGGAACAGGTTGACATCTACATTAGTGCCGTCGAAAGAGCGGAACCGCGCTGCATCATTTACATATAACTGGAATGGCGTAGTAGCACTGCCCACCACCCCTGCGGCCACGATGGTATAGGTTTTACCGGTTTCGAGACCTGCTACCGGAAGTGTATAAATGGCGTCATTAACGCTTTGGCTGGTAGCCGGAGCGACTGCTAATGAAATAGGCGTATTCGATGGCAACAAACCATAACTGGTCGCCTGGCGGAATTCAAAATCCTCCAGCGCTTTGTCCTGGTCTATATATACATCGACTGTCGGGGAAGGAGAGTTGTGAATGACTTGTACCCGCGAGAAAGCTGGCAAGGGTATCACTAATCCTCCTGGTGCAGCCAAATAGAGTCCAAAGTCGTCCAGTCCAACTGCTCCGCCACTGGCAAAAACAACACCGGCAAAACCACCAAAACTGCTAAAGTCTCCACCGTAAGTACCCACTACCTGTGCTGGTTGATTCGCTGGTGTTACATCCAGAATAATTACGTCCGGACTAAGAGAAACATAGTCGGTAAAGTCGCCGTAAGTCAGGTCTTCGAGCAACGGCACCGGTGATCCGTAAGGTACAAGATCTACCGCAGGAGCACCAGGAGCGCCATGGAGTATAGCCAACTCAAGCGCTGCAGGGTCTTCCGCCTGTTCGCGGCCTGCATCGTTGATCAACAAGTTAAATGGTGTGGTGGCACTGCCTACCACGCCCGATGCTGCAGCAACATAAGTTTTACCATTGGTCAATGTAACCGGGAAAGTTGCGATGGCATCGTTGGAACTCTGGCTGGTGGCTGGTGCCACGCCGATCACAATTTCAGAACCGGCCGGCGCGTAAAAGAACGGCGTAGCAGTGCGGTATTCAAAATCATCAATCAACAGGAAATCATTGACATATACGTCAACAGTTGGTTCCGGACTATTGTGAATCACCTGCAAACGCGCCAATTCAACGGCTGGAATTTCCACTACCGTACCGTTAGGCAATGCTGCAAACAAACCAAAAGCCGGAGCACCACCGAGCAAACCACTGGCAAAAACGCGCAATGGAACACCGCCCAGTGTTGTTAAGTCGGCAAAATAAGAAGCTACGATAGTATTCGTTCCGGAAGGTTTAATATCGAGCACATATTCTACCGGGTCAAGGGTTAGATAGCCTGTATTCGAACCGAAAGCAATACCCGGCACTAATAAGCCAGCCAAACGCTCTGCTACATCCACTGCTGGTGCATCAGGAGCACCATGGAATACACTGAGTGCTACTGATCCCGCAGGGGCTGTTTCCAGCGCATCATCATAAATATACAAATTGAATGGTGTGGTTGCATTGCCCACAATTCCGCCTGCAAAAATTGTGTAGGCTTTACCTGCTGTCAATTGTGCCGGGAAATTGGCAATCACATCCGCAACAGAGTTACTTGTACCTGGTGCTACGCCAATATTGAAATTGCGGCCAGCAGGTACATCCACAAATGGTGTTGCAGTCCGGAATGCAAAATCATTGAGCAAACGAATATTGCCCGTGTAAACATCCACCGTTGGCGATGGTGAATTGTGTATCACCTGCACACGGGCGTATGGCGTCGTCGGCAATTCAATCACGGTGCCATCAGGCAACGCCGCCAACAAACCAAATGGTGTGGTAGTGCTACCGAGTAAACCACTGGCAAATACATAAGCAGCACCTCCGGCCAGTGCAGACAGATCGGCGCGATAAGAAGCCACTACTGTTGGGCTGCCAGTAGCGCGAATGGCAAAATCATAGACTGCGGGATCAAGACTCAGGTATGGGGTGTATGCGCCATAAGCAAGATCGCTGATGACATTCCCTGTAAATACTTCATCCACGTCTACATTCGGCGCATCCGGTGAACCATGAAGCACAGCAATATCCACTTTCGCTGGATTCGCTGCTGCTTCCTGACCTGTGGGGTTGACATTCAGCGTGAACGGTGTCGCAGCATTGCCCAAAATACCGGAAGCCACCACAATATAAGTTTGGTCCAAAGCAAAGGTAACCGGGAAATTGGCAATCACATCACTGACCGATTGACTGGTAGCCGGAGCAATACCCACATTAAGGGCAACGCCTGCCGGAACAGTAATAAATGGCGTGGCATCGCGGTAATTAAAGTCATCGAGCAACAAGTCATTGTTCACATAAACGTCGACCGTTGGGTTCGGCGAATTGTGAATCACCTGTAACCGTGCAAACTGCGGAGTTTGCAGTGGCAGTTCTATCACCGTTCCATTGGACAATGCAGCATACAGCCCAAATGCCGAAACACTACCAGGAGTGACCAAACCGCTGGCAAAAACATAAGCAGCGCCACCGGCTAATCCGCTCAGGTCTGCTTTATAAGTACCCACTACTGTAGACGTTCCTGCTACTTTTACACTGAGGTAATATACTGCAGGATCTACACTGAGGTAACCTGTATAGTTGTTGTAAGCCAGGTTGGAAACCAGGTTCTGTGCGGAATTGTATAAAGACACATCCACAGCCGGAGCATCAGGTGCACCGTGTAATACCGCAAATTCTACTTTTGCACTATTAACAGCAGATTCGCGACCGCCATCATTAACATTGAGCGTAAAAGGGGTGGCAACATTACCCACAATTCCTTGTGCGGTAACGATATACGTTTTCCCGTTTTCCAAATTTACCGGAAAAACAGCCAGCGCATCAGCAGGTGATGTGCTGTTGGCAGGTGCTACTGCCAAATCGATATTGACACCTGCAGGTACATCAATAAATGGCGTTACTGTACGGAATTCGAAATTATCGAGCAATAAATTTGCATTTGCCCACACGTCAACCGTTGGTTCTGGTGAGTTGTGTATTACCTGTACGCGGGCAATCGGCGTTGCCGGCAATTCTACTACAGTACCGTTGGCTAATGTGGCAAAAATACCAAAGGAAACACTCGCGCCAGGCGTCAAAAACCCACTGGCAAATACATAAACCGCCTGCCCTTGTAAACCACTCAGGTCGGCCTTGTAGGTTTGTACAATTGCATTAGTACCTGCCGGTTTTACGTCGAGATAATATACTGCTGGATCAACGCTCAAATAAGAAGTATAGGAGCCATAAGCCAGGTTGGTTGCCAGAAAACCACCATTCCTGACAACAACATCCACGGCAGGTGCATCAGGTGAACCATGAAGGATAGTGAGTGCCACTTTTGCAGGATTAGCAGATGTTTCCCGTCCATTGGGATTGACAATCAGGCCAAATGGTGTTGCAGGATCTGCAACTACGCCGGATGCTGCAACTACATATGTTTTACCGGATTCAAAATTAACCGACTGTGTAAATATCGCATCAGCAGCGGTCGATGAACTTGCTGGAGCTACACCAAGGATGAAGGTCCGGTCAGCCGGAACATTCACAAATGGCGTCGCTGTACGGAAGTCAAAATTGTCTATCAGCCGAACACTACCAGTGTAAACGTCAACAGTAGGTGCTGGTGAATTGTGTATTACCTGAGCACGAGCAAAGGGTGTTCCCGGAAGTTCAATAACAGTACCATCAGGCAGTGCAGCCAATAATCCAAAAGGGGTGGTACCATTTCCAAGCAAACCGCTGGCAAATACATAAGCAGCACCTCCGGCCAATGAAGACAGATCGGCGCGATAAGAAGCCACTACTGTCGGGCTGCCAGCAGCGCGGATAGCAAAGTCATAAACAGCCGGATCCAGGCTGAGATAAGGCGTGAATGCGCCATAAGCGAGATCACTAATCACATTGCCGGTTAATATTTCATCCACATCTACATTCGGCGCATTCGGCGCTCCGTGCAGCACAGCAATATCCACTTTCGCCGGATTCCCTGCGGATTCCTTACCTGCAGGATTGACATTCAGGGTAAATGGTGTGGAAGCATTGCCCAAAATACCGGAAGCCACTACGATATAAGTGCCATCAGCAGCAAGGGTAACCGGGAAATTGGCAATAACATCACCCACCGATTGGCTGTTAGCCGGAGCAATGCCCACGTTGAGTACTACACCTGCCGGTACAGTAATAAATGGTGTAGCCTTGCGGTAAGTAAAGTCATCAAGCAATAAGTCATTATTCACATAAACGTCGACCGTTGGGTTCGGCGAATTGTGAATTACCTGTAAGCGTGCAAACTGCGGTGGTGTTTCCAAAGGCAATTCGATCACTGTTCCATCAGCCAAGGCCGCAAACAAACCAAATGCTGAAACACTACCCGGCGTTACTAATCCGCTGGCGAAAACATAAGCAGCGCCACCAGCCAATCCGCTCAGGTCTGCTTTGTAAGTACCCACCACCGTGGAAGTACCCGCCACTTTTACATCGAGGTAATAAACTGCAGGATCGACACTCAAATAACCTGTGTAATTATTGTAGGCCAGGTTGGCAACTAAGTTTTGCGCTGAATTGAACAACGCTACATCAACCGCCGGAGCATCGGGCGAACCGTGTAATACGGCAAATTCAACTTTAGCAGGATTGACTGCTTTTTCATGGGCGCTATCATTCGCATTCAGGGTAAAAGGTGTGGCAATATTACCCACAATTCCCTGAGCGGTAACTATATACGTTTTTCCATTTTCCAGGTTCACCGGAAAAGTAGCCAGTGCATCAGCAGGTGATGTACTGTTGTCGGGTGCAACGGCGAGGTTAATATTAACACCAGCAGGCACATTAATAAATGGCGTAGCAGTGCGGAATTCGAAATTGTCGAGCAATAAATCTGCATTAGCCCAAACGTCCACCGTAGGCTCCGGAGAATTGTGCAATACTTGTACGCGGGCAATCGGTGTGGCAGGCAATTCAACCACCGTACCATCGCCAAAGGCAACAAAAATACCAAACGGAGCACCAGCATTCGGGGTTAAAAAACCACTTGCAAATACATAAAGTGCCTGTCCTGCCAAACCTGACAGGTCGGCTTTATACGTCTGAACAATCGTATTCGTACCGGCGGCTTTTACATCGAGGTAATAAATACCGGGATCAACACTTAGATAAGGGGAGTAATTGCCGTACGACAGGTTGGTAACCAGGTTGCCACCTGTGCGCACTGCGATATCCACTGCTGGAGCATCAGGAGAGCCGTGCTGAATCGCAAGATCCACTTTAGCTGGATTAACCGCCGATTCACGGCCATTCGGATTAGCCACTAAACCAAATGGCGTCGTAGCATTAAACACTACGCCCGAAGCCGTTACCACATAGGTTTTACCGGATTCGAAAGTCACTGTTTGCGTAAAAATAACATCTGCAACAGAGGTCGAAGTAGCGGGTGCCACACCAATCGGGATGGGGATACCTGCCGGGACATCCACAAACGAAGAGGCTGTGCGGAATGCAAAGTTGTCAAGAAGTAAGGTGGGACCTGCGTACACATCCACCGTTGGATCGGGGGAGTTGTGGATGACCTGGATCCGGGCCAATTGGGCTTGGAGTCCGAATGCCAGGAGCAGCATGGAGAAAAGTGTAATTGTTTTGATTGACATGTGTTGAAATGATGTTGGTTAAGATTTTCATTTCAAACACAGTTTTGTTTAATTATGTTCGATTTTTCACTTCAAAAGAATAAACAAAGTGCGCAAGCGCAAAATAATAGCATTCTAAATGACAGAATTAGACAAATTTTGACGAGGCAAAGTGGATGCTCAAATGGTGGCAACAGCAGGAGTCTCATCATTCAGCAAGTCCAGATAATGCATCACTACTGCATCAGAATTAGAGGTGACCTGGGTAATACTTACCGTACGTACCCGGTTGCTGCGGTTCATCACAAAATTATTTTCGGGGTCGTCGACGCTGCCATTCTGGTGGCAATGGAGGAGTTCGGCGGCGAGTGATTCCTGGGTTTGGGTCTGTTGGAAAGCAGGTTGTTGTATCCACTTTTCAAAAACAGCTTGCCTTTTTTCCCGCATATCAGCCGGGTATAGCGTGGCCGAACACCAAAAATGGGGCTCATTGGCCGAAAGGCTGACCAAGTGCTTTTGTTGCCCGTCCCACCGAAATTCCAGGTGCCCTTCTGGTCGGAGTACTAAAAGCGTAAAAGGTTCGATATCGGTAAAATCATAGTTTTCAAAAAAAGCGGCATCGCTGTTGGCTTCAAAATAATCGAGCAGCACCAGGCCCCGGCTACGGCGGTATTCTGGTTGCCGGGTATGTTTTTCAAAAGCGCCGTTCAGCAAACAAACGGTTAGTCCGCCAGGCGCAGCAGCAATCCAGGTACCAGATTTTAAGGTGTCTTTCGGATAAATCAGCTCACCCGCATGATTATGCTGCACCCTGGAAATATCCAGCGGCGAGCGGGTAGGTGCTTCGTCGCGGTTGTGGGTTAATATATAGCCTTGCGGGCCTGGAAAAACAGTGACCGTGCACATGGAATGGTAATTTTCTTGTAGTACCTTCTCTTAGAGCATGGCACTGAATAAAATGGCTCAGTATAACCAATTTTGGAGCAACAGGTTTAGGGTCGGGAAGTTTTTCCATAGAGGAATATCGAACACCGATACTTCGACAGATAATGGGACCAAGCATTATTTCATTAACAAGTAATTATCTCCGAGTTCCCGTTAAATAGAACATTAGAGGGCTAGTCAGGCATTTTTTAACAAATTGACTGATAACTGTTGCAATTATCCAAATATTCGTAGTACATTTGCGTACAGTTTTGATACCACTTGATGAAGGGAACCCGAACGGTTCCCTTTTCTTTTGCCTGAATTTATGGAATTAACGGAGCGCATCGCGCAATTACTAACGGAAAAGTATACCACCGACGAACTATTCGCCGATTGTTTTACTGTCGAAATTGAACTCAAACCCGGCAACAAACTCAATGTTTTTGCAGATAGCGATTCGGGAATGACTTTCGAAAAATGCCAGAAACTCAGTCGTTTTCTGGAAGGCCCCATCGATGAAAATGGTTGGCTGGGCGATAAATACGTCCTCGAAGTAAGTAGCCCTGGTATCACCCGGCCACTGAAGTTCACCCGGCAATACATCAAAAACGTGGGTCGCAACTTCGAAGTAACCCTCCTGGACAAAACGAAAGTTGAAGGCATCCTTAAAAGTGCCGACGAGGAAAAAATCGTGATTACTTTCGAAGTAGTGGAAAAAGAGGGAAAAAAGAAAATTAAAACACAGGTGGAAAAGGAAATTCCTTATGCCAATATAGAAAAAGCGCTCGTCAAAATATTAGGCTACTAAAAGGCCTGCCTATTAGCGTCCTTGCGCCAGAACAAATATATTAACACATAGTAAAATAGCACAATATAAATGGTAAATTTAGTAGATGTATTTGCCGACTTTAAAACAGGCAAAGATATTGACCGCCCCACCATGGTGCGCGTGCTGGAAGATGTATTCCGCACCTTGATTAAGAAAAAATACGGCTCCGACGAAAACTTTGATGTGATTGTCAATACCGAAAGCGGTGACCTTGAAATCTGGCGTGTACGCGAAGTCGTGTACGACGGTGAGGTAACCGACGAGCGGGCGCAAGTGAGCGAAAGCGAAGCACACACTATCGACGAAAGTGTGTCGGTCGGTGAAGAATGTTACGAACAACTCTCCATCGAAGATTTTGGCCGCAGGGCTATTATGGCTGCCCGCCAGACGCTCGTTTCCAGGATCATGGAACTCGAGAAAGACGATATTTTCCGTCGCTACTCCGAAAAAGTGGGCGATGTGGTCACTGGCGAAGTTAGCCAGATCATGAAAAAAGATCTTCTGATCCTCGACGACGCTACCGGCAATGAGATGTTGCTGCCGCGATTGGAAATGATCAAAGGCGATTACTACCGAAAAGGCGATGTCGTGCGCGGTATCATCAAAAAGGTGGAAATGCGCAACAATACGCCATTCATCATGGTCAGTCGTACCGAACCTTCGTTCCTCGCCAAATTGCTGGAAGCAGAGGTGCCTGAAATCGAAGATGGTATCATCGAAATCAAAAATATCGTGCGTATTCCGGGTGAACGCGCTAAAGTGGCCGTCGAAAGCCACGATGATCGTATCGACCCGGTTGGCGCATGTGTAGGTATGAAAGGTAGCCGTATCCACGGTATCGTTCGTGAATTGCGCAACGAAAATATCGATATCATTAACTATACCAACAACTTACAGCTCTATATCCAACGTTCCCTCACACCGGCTAAAATATCGTCGATCGAGGTGAATGCTGAAAAAATGCGCGTAAGTGTATTCCTCGAACCTGATCAGGTAAGTCTCGCCATCGGTAAAGGCGGTACGAATATCAAACTGGCATCAAAACTGACCGGCTACGAAATCGACGTGTACCGCAACCAGGAAGCTAGTTACGAAATCGACGACGTGGAACTCGAAGAATTCACAGACGAAATCGAACCATGGGTACTCGAAGCCTTCAAAGGTATCGGCTGCGATACTGCCCGTCAGGTTCTTGATCTCAGTCTGGAAGAAATCGTGCGCCGTACTGATCTTGAGGAAGAAACAGTACAGGAGGTGATTGCAATTCTCTCCAGAGAGTTCGATCAACCAGTAGCAACACCAGTTGCACAGGCCACCCCATCATCGGCTACGCCAAGAGAAACAGAACCAGTGGCCGCTGCAGAAGTCGAAGCAGAAACAACGATCGAGGCCGAAGCCGCTGTAGAAGAAGTCGCAGAGGAAGCCGCAGAACCAGCGGCTGACCCAGCGGTAGATTCAGAAGAGGTAGCTTAAAAAGCGCACTGAATTTATCAAGGACGGTTGCTGCCGATCATTATCCCCTCAGGATGACGGATTGGCAGCAACCGTTTTTTTTTGACTTGTAGCGGTGAATTGACGACTACCCCAACTGCTCCAATAACCAGGCTTTAGCCACCAATGGCTCGGTATTGGAAACCCGTTCCCGAAGTTGTTGCAGTGTTCCTGGTTTGGCGCGGACGGCCTGCTCCAGGAAAGCTAAAAAGTGCAGGTAAGCATGCCTGATCTCATTCGTAATTTGTTTGTTCCGCCGCAAAAAGACTCGAAAGGCGTGAATATGGCTGTCCAACGCATTGTGTTCATTGTGCTCAAAATAAATTTTTGCGAGCATTTCTTTTGCCCCGAGCATATAATGGACATCGCTGAACGCCACCTGATTGAGGTGGGTGAGCGCATTATCG
>JBILHQ010000159.1:0-14923 GCA_044350415.1 Saprospiraceae bacterium
CTGGTGTAATGCCACAGAGAATGTGTTTGCTGCGTATTGCCAATGGGGGGTAGGTTGTGGTAAGGAAAATAGTTATCGGGCATTAATTATACCTTTGCTTTATGAAACAACAACTTGCCCATATTGCCCTTGTCGTGGATGATTACGACGATGCTATTCATTTTTATACCCAAAAACTACATTTTACGCTGGTGGAAGACACGCGATTGTCTGAAACGAAGCGTTGGGTGCTGGTGGCACCTCCTGGCTCGGATGGCTGTCAGTTGTTGCTGTCCAAAGCGGACGGAGAAGTCCAAAAGAGTCGGGTGGGCAACCAGACTGGTGGCCGGGTTTTTCTCTTTTTATACACGGATGATTTTTGGCGGGATTACCCTGAAATGGTGAGTAAGGGCATTCAATTCGTCAGGCCGCCTGTAGAACAGCCTTATGGGATTGTCGCAGTATTTGAGGATTTATATGGCAATTTATGGGATTTAATACAGCCTGTTGACTAATACTCATCACTCGTCACCTCCTGTTTCTTATACTGCTGCCCGATAGATATAATTACCGCGAAAACCCCGAAACGTTTGGTGGGCGGCTGAATGGCACGGGCTGAATAATACCCTTCGTTGTTGGGTTTGTTACCGTATTGACAACCAAAGGTTTGGTGGAAGCCGGGCACATTTTGGACATGCAGGTAAAAAATGGTAAAATCCCCATGGATATTGGTCAGATAAGCGACCGCCACACGCAGGTCGTGGCAGGCCGGCGTTCTGGAGGTGTTTAATGTAGTAACAGGCAGGTTGGGGTCGTAGAACGGACGACCAGAATTGAAAGCGTAAGCGGCGCTGAATGCACCTCAAACAGTTCAGGTCGTGAATGAATAACCGAAGTGCCGGATCAGTGGAGCGTAGTGCGGAATAGGCAAATGGAGGAAAATGCTTGGTTCAGGCCGTCCTTTTTCCGGTTCAGCAGTTTGTTGATAAGATTTACGGGCAGGGACTGCATTCTTGCAGTCATTATCCACAAAGTTAAATTCACCGATTATTATGAAACAGTATTTTTCAGTATGCTCAGCCATCTTATTTACCCTGACCATCATGCCCACGGCATGCGACAAAAGCAGCACCAGCAATAGCGGGATTTCCCAACCACCTGCCAGCGGCCAATGGAAAGTGACCTATTTCTTCGACAGAACCGATGAAACCTCAGATTTTGATGGCTTCACTTTTGAATTTAAATACGGCGGGGTTTTGGTAGCTGCAAAGGGTTCTCAAACCTGGACAGGCACCTGGACAGGCACCTGGACAGGCACCTGGTCGGACAATTGTGATAATAGTTCGAATAAATTTTGCCTTGGCTTCAGCGGCAGCCTTCCCAGCGGATTAGATGAAATAACCGAAGACTGGCAGGTTGTTGAAATAAAAGACAACTTTATGCACTTCGAACATGTGAGTGGTGGAGATGGTCACACTGAAGTATTGCACTTTGAAAAATAAAATTGTCGCATCTTTGCAGCACTATGAAGCCCACTGATAATATTAAAGTACAGCAGTATGTTTTGGTACTGGCTGTTGTTTTGTTTGTCGCCAAACTTGCCGCCTATTTTCTAACCCATTCTATTGCGGTACTCACAGATGCTTTAGAGAGTACAGTGAATGTGATTACGGGATTTACAGGACTTTATACGCTGTATGTTTCAGCGCGCCCCCGCGATGAGAACCATCCTTACGGGCATGGTAAAGTGGAATTGATCTCTGCCTCTTTCGAGGGCGCGCTGATTATTATGGCCGGGCTGATGATTGTGTATGTGTGTATTAACGGACTACTTCATCCACAGCCCGTGCAGCAATTGGATTACGGTATCATTATTTTGTCGGTATCGGCGCTGGCTAATTATCTTATTGGTGCCTGGAGTATACGAACAGGATCAAAAAATCATTCTTTGGCCCTGATAGCGTCGGGCAAACACCTACAATCGGATACCTGGACGACGGTGGGGATTGTTTTGGGATTGTTTGCGGTGAAACTTACGGGTATTGCGCGGTTAGACAGTCTGATAGCCCTGTTTTTTGCTTTTTATATCCTGTATGAGGGCGTGAAGATTCTTCGGCAGAGCATCAGCGGCATCATGGACGAAGCAGATGCGGATTTGCTGGTCGAATTGATATTGATGCTCAATCAACGCCGCAATAACAACTGGATTGACCTGCACAATTTACGAATCATCAAATACGGTGCTATTTTGCACCTTGACTGTCATATTACCCTGCCCTGGTACTACAATATCCGGGAAGCGCACCGTGAAATTGACGCTCTGGAAGCCTCTGTGCGGGAGCAGTTTCCACAGTCTATTGAATTATTTGTACATACAGATGATTGCCGGCCACCTCAGGCCTGCGCCATTTGTCCGGTAGCCAACTGTCCGGAGCGCCAAACGGCATTTAAAGAACGGTTGCCCTGGACTTTCGAAAATATTACGAGCAATCAACGGCACTCGCTGGCGAGGCGTGAGGATGTGGCATTAGATTAACCTTCTCATTTTAAAGGTTAACATGAAAAGCGCAAAGAAAGCCAGGGCAAATAGATGAAGACCCAGAAAAACATACTGGATATATCTGAATGTATGGTACCATCCGTTGTGAAGCATGGAAAAAGTGGTGCATCCAATAATCAATACTTCCAACGATAAAACGATCATTTCCCGGTATTCAAAATAATGCTGTTTAATCCGAATTTGCTGCTGTACCCAATAAATAATAATAGAAGCGCCAGTAATCAAATTCAATAGGGCAGCGTATAAAGGGAGTTGGCGGGTGGTAATTCCAATAGCCAGAATGGACAAATGGATGATGATAGCTAATGCGGCAAAGTAGCCGATATTTTGATCACTTTTTCTCATGGAACTATTCTTTTGTGAATTTTTGTGTACTTACTTTTTTTGTTTTTCCATCGGTCAATTGTAAAAAATAAACGCCCGGTGTTATTGAACTGATATCAATGCCATTGGTCAATAATCTGCCTGCAGACTGGTGTTTAATTTGACCAAAGGAATTGATAATTCGCACCTCAGCAGCCGTTGCACCGGGATCGGTGAAATGGATCCACAAACGATCAGTCGCCGGATTGGGATAAATTGAAAAACCAGTCTCCGGTAGCTCCTTCGTTGCTACCGGCATAATACAATTCGTTCCTACGGTATAACTGTGTGGTGTGGCACTTGAATTTCTTTCGCCTCCCGAAGGGACATTATAGGTAAAATAAATGCTCAGTGGGATATTATTGGCGATGGCTTTGGTAAACCTGAAATCGGGACCAATAGCCGTCATGGGATAGCCGGGATAAACCCCTGTCAGACCCTCCCGCACATAGATCAATGCGTAAGAACAGCCAGCGATGGGCGACAGCGGATGAAAAGAAAACACGACATTCCCATTGATGGTTTCGGCTTTGTAACTGTAATCGCCATTGGCCACAGTTGCGCAAAAACCGGAAGCATTATTGATATTAACCACTACTTTTACGATGGTGGAAATGGTGGAAAACGAACTGTTGTCAGTTGCTTTAGCGGTAATGGCGTAATTGCCTGCCGGCACATTGTTCCAATTAATACTGTATGGGCTGGTATTGTCCATGCCTAATAAAGCTGGGCCACTATAAAACGCTACTTTATTCACCATGCCATCCCAATCTGCGGCACTGGCGGCAACCGTAACGGAGGCCGGTTCTGTAAAACTGGCGTTATTGGCCGGCGCAGTGATATTTACCGTGGGTGATATGCCTGCGGTGCAGCTGGTGCCAACCAGGTAAGTATGGGGATGAGCACTTGAATTTTGTTCGCCACCAGCAGGAATATTATAGGAAAAATAGATGCTGATCGGGGTGTTCAGGGCAATGGTTTTGGTGAAAATGAAATCAGTACCGGAAGCTGTCATGGCGTACCCTGGATAAGCACCAGTCAATCCTTCCCGCACATATACAAATGCATACGCACAACCTGTTATCGGCGATAAGGGATGAAAGGTAAACAGCACCAGACCATTGACCGTGTCCACTTTGTATTCGTAGTCCCCGCTAAATGCTGTTCCACAATAACCATTCATATTGGGTGGATTAACAACAATATGTACAGGTATAGCAGTGGTGGCAAGTCCGGAATTATCAGTTGCTTTGGCCGTAAGTGCGTAGGTGCCTGCGGCAGCATTGATCCAGATATAACTAAAAGGGGAGGAATTGTCGGTACCCAGCAGTGTGGCATCTTTATAGAAATCCACTTGCGTGACTATACCGTCGATATCCAATGCTGTCGCATTAATGGTGATACTGGCTGGCGCACTAAAACTGGCTGCTTCTGCAGGTGCAGTAACGGATGACGTTGGTGCGCCAGCAGTACAAATACTGCCGGCAATGTAGCCATGCGGGTCGGCGCTGGAATTCCGTTCTCCACCAGCCGGAACATTATAAGAAAAATAAAAACTGATAATGGTGCCGTTGGCAGTGGATTTGCTGAAGGTGAAATCCGTACCCGAAGCTGCCATATTGTATCCCGGATATGGTCCGCCCCCGTTTCCCTCTTTGACATAAATGATGGCTGAAGAACACCCGGTTATGGGCGATAAGGGATGAAATTTAAAATATACGGTTGCTGCCTGTGTGTACACTTCATAACTGTAATCGCCACTCACTGCCAGCCCGGCACAGGGGATGGTTTGTGCGGTAGCGGGGACTGTTGGGAAAGTTAAAAGCAGGGCAATGGCGGATAATGCCGGCAGGCTGGATATGATTTTTGGTAACATGTGTTATTGTTTGATATTCTTTGACTTGATATATTTTGTTCCAGTGCTGTCGCTTAGCACGCTCGTGGTTTCGCCATTGCAGGACGTAAAATAGACGTAATTGCCCAGGTCATAAAAACGATATACTTTACAACCATCGTGGGTAAACAGGTATTGCACCACGTAAGTTGGGTTGTTGTCAGATTTTTGGGTGGTTAAAGGGAAAGAGCGTTGGGGGTGACAGTTGAGAAAAATGAAAGTAATGATGGCAAGTGAAGGGAATAAAAAGTTTTTCATATTCAGGAAAGTTTTATAGTTACATAACAAAAGATAATGAAAGGTGCATTCCTGTCAAATTTGCTGCAACTTATAGAAAAAATGAATACCGGCTTCTTATTATTTAATGGGAGTTCAGCATTAATCCTCTTCGAGTGTTTTTTTGCACGGAGAACCACGGAGAAAATAGCACTTTCCTCCTGAATGAAGTGAAGGAACCACGGAGGCGTAGAGGGGGGGCTTTAATTGGAGTAAAGTAACGTGAACTCGGAGATAATATATTTGATAGTCAACGTATTAGTTGAAAAAAACAACTATCTTTTACATTTCCCTTAGAGGAATATCGAACACTGAATGTCGAACACCGAATATCAAAGTAACGTAGCATACACCCATTATTGGCTAAAATCAAGTAAAAACCTGAAATAGTCCCCATTTAGGTCAGGTCTACGCTACTTCGGCGTTCGATATTCGATATTCCTCTCTCACGTTAAAGTACTATGGTTGTTTACATGATATGCCACCAGACAAAATTTGATCTGCCGCAACTGTTTCAAATTCAATCACCAAAGGCAAGTGGTCACTTTGTTTCAACCATTTTTTAGTATCACCCATTTCCAATTTTATCAAGTTACTTGTAAATGGCTGACTTCCAAATATATAATCGATGTGATAAGGCTTTTCTAATTTCCTGTGGAGCGCCGTTGCGGTTCCAGGAGATTATTTTCATCTTGCCACTCCAATCCTATACTTTTTCCCTTTCATCTTTTCATTTTGCACCAACGCCACCACCTCATCCGCCAGATCCATTTTTACGGCTACGAATGACATAAAATCCATCAGTTCGATTTTGCCGAGGTCCTCTTTTTTGATATTGCCTTTCTGGCATAAAAATCCTACGATGTCCATCTTGCTGATTTTATCTTTTTTGCCACCGCTGATATACAGCGTGACCCAGGGGGCCGGTGGTGGCATGATAGATTCAACGGGTAATTCGAAGACTTCGGGTTTTTCCTCTAAGTAGGCCGGGATGTTTTCGTCGGCATGGAGGAGGATATAGGCGGTTCCTTCGGCAAACATGCGGGCGGTGCGGCCATTGCGGTGGATAAAATCGTCTTTTTTAAACGGAAGGTGGTAATGCACTACATTTTTGACTTCCGGAATATCGAGTCCACGGGCAGCCAAATCGGAAGCGACAAGAAATACCGTGCTGCCATTCCTGAATTTGATCAATGCTTTTTCCCGGTCGAGCTGGTCCATGCCACCATGAAAAAAGGCGCTTGGAATGCTCCATTCGTTCAGGATTTGGTTGGTGCGTTCGGCTGATTCGCGGTTATTACAAAAAATAAGGGTGGGATCGCCACCGGAATAGCAAAGGAGTTTGAACAGGGTTTTTATTTTATCTTTTTCGGGAGAAATGATGAGTTTTACCGATAATCCATCCGTTGATTTTTCTTCTTCGCTGGTGAAATTCAGGATATGCGGTTCCGAAAATCCTAAAAATTCGGGGATGTTTAATTTGTCGGTGGCAGAGACCAGGATACGCCGGTTGAGTGATGGCAGGTCTTTGATGATATCGCCCATTTGTTCCTGGAATCCCATCGACAACGACTTGTCAAATTCATCCAGTACCAGCGTGGTAATCAGATTTAACCCAAAAGATTTTCGGGAAATATGGTCGAGTACGCGGCCGGGTGTACCGATCAACAAGGCCGGCGGTTGACTCAGGTTGTTCATTTCGGTCTTCATAGAATGCCCGCCATAGCAGGTATTTACTTTAAAACCAGTGGACATTTGCTGCCAAACAGCTTCTATTTGGATGGCCAATTCGCGGGTAGGCGATAAAATAAGGCATTGCACCCCTGAAATTCCATGTTGCAACCGCTGTAAAACAGGGAGCAAAAATGCCAGTGTTTTGCCCGAACCTGTCGGCGCGAGCAGCAATGTATCTTTATGATTATGAATGACTTCCAGTGCCGCTTCCTGCATTTTATTGAGTGCAGGTATGCCCGTGTTGGTGAGCGCTTTTTGTAACAACTCGTTTAATTCCATAGCGCAAAGGTACGTTGGATTAGGGGTATTGTTACCTACCGCACAATCGTCACATCCCCAGAATACACCCCTTTCTCTCCATCAGGGAACACAATCACTGCCTGCCAGACAAATACTGCAGGGCTCGACCCTTTGTCGCGGATCTTTCCATCCCAACCTGCGGAAACATCGTTTGGTGCCAGATTCGTTCCCTGCCAAACCTTCGCGCCCCATCGGTCAAACACCTGCAATACCTCAATCTCAACAATACCTCTCCCAAAAATCATAAACCGGCTATTGTCGCCCGGCTCATCAGGCGTGAATACATTGGGTGCGTAAATATGCCGGCGTTGATCCACTTCCACGGTGGTGCGGGCCACAGCAGTACAGCCATTGGCGTCGGTGACGGTAAGCACATATTGCGTAGTAGCAAAAGGCGCAGCATAAGGTGTTTCACAGTCGCCGCAATCCAGTGTTTTATCAGGCGACCAACTCCATATTGCAATGGCTGCTGGTGGCGGACTGGTAGATGGGGTAAATTGTACGGAGTCGCCCTGTTCGATAACATATCTGTTGGGCAAAGCCGCAGTTGGGAAAAATGGCGGATCAAATGTGGCATCTGCTGAAGCGGTACAACCGTATCCATCTCTGACAATCAATTCATAGTTACCGGATTTAAGTTGATCGCGGTGTTTGTTGGTAGAGAAAGAAAGCCCTCCGTCTATAGAAATCGTATAAGGCGTCGCGGTTCCGGTAATAGCGGTAATATCCACCGTTCCTGTAGGTTGGTGGCAGTTGGGCTGTGTCAATGCATACGTGAACTCCGGCAATGGAATTTCCTGCACCACTGTTTTGTCCGATGCGGTACAACCATTGACCGGATTGGTCACTAAGAGCGTATATGTCCCGGGTGCATCCACTAACGGATTGGCGGTATTCCCTCCCTGTACAATATTTCCTGTATTATCTGTCTGCCATTGGTAAACCAAAGTACTGCTGCCAATAGCTGCCAATTGCGCTTCGGGTTGTTGGCAATGGATCAGTCCGTCAGGGCCGGCATTGATCACCGGTGGTGTATTGTCCTGATTGACTGTTGTTTGTAATGCTGTGGTACAGCCGTTGGCCGTATTCGTGATTGTCAGAAAATACATGCCTGGTGCGTCAACAGTGGGCGTTAAGGTGGTTTGTCCGCTGGCAAAATGACCAGTTGTGGTATTCCAGTTGATACTGTATCCGGGGGCTGCAGGCGATTGAACGGTGGCACTCACCGGAATGGTATTGGTGATACAAGTGAGTAAACCTGTGTTTACAAGGCTCACCAATGGTGCGATCTGATCATTTTGTACAATAGTGGTTGCTGAAGAAGTACAACCATTGGATGCGGCGGTTACCAATAAGGTATATGATCCCGGTGCAGCCACAACAGGTGATAATGTATTGGTGCCAGAGACGATTTGTGGGCCACTCCAGGTATAAGTTCCCGGCGAAGAACCAGCACCGTTCAAGGTGGGCTGACTTTGGATACAGGTAATGGCCAGTGCTGGTGCGGCAAGGGCGGTTGGCGGCACAATGTCCTGATTCAGTGTCATTTGGGCCGATGATTTGCAGCCATTTATGGTATTGGTAATCTGAAGGGTATAAGTCCCGGGTTTGTCTGCTTGCGGATTAAGTGTTTGTCCACCTGCAACGATATGACCATTGGTGGTGCTCCACACCAGGGAGTAATTGCCGGCACCAGGCTGTTGTACATTGCCTGTAAGGCTGGTTTGCAAGGTAGCACAGGTCAGTACCGCAGGCGGTGCGATGGAAAGGGTGGGGGAGACGGTATCAATAGTGACCTGGGTGACAGATGTCGCGGTACAACCGTTCACCGGATTCGTAGCGGTAATGGTGTATGTGCCGGGCAGACTGATGACAGGTGAAAGACTGTTTTGGCCGCTGACAATTTGTCCATTGCCAGTACTCCACACTACGGTGGTCCCTGCACCTGCATTGGCCAGCAGCGATGGCGTGGCGGTTTGGCAGGTGATGGTTTTGCCCGTGCCTGCATTCACCATTGGTGGTGTAATATTTTCAGGTACAGTGATGGTTGCCGTAACCGTACAGCCATTGTTTAAATTCTTGACAGTCAACAGATAATTGCCTGGATTGTCGACTAAAGGGGTTAATGAATTGCCGCCACCGAGTATATTTCCACCGTTGCTGGCTTGCCAATTGTAGGTAATATTATTGCCTTGTGATCCCTGGCCTTGTAAGGTAGTTTGCTGAAGGGTGCAAGTCAGCGTTGCTGGATTGGCAATGGTCGCTACGGGTGCATTGGCGTCATTGACGACAATGACCTGATCAATAGCGGTACAGCCGTTGATTGGATTGGTAGCCGTGACCGTATACGTAGCAGCATGGTCAATGGTCGGGGTCAAGGTTCCCGCTCCGGATGTTACCTGTCCACTGGATGCCGTCCATGCGATATTGGTACCTGCGCTAGCGGTTCCAACCAACGCGATGGTTGGAAATTGGCAATCTAAAGTGTCATTCTGACCGGCATTGACGGCCGGCGGAACAATGTCTTGTTGTACGGTAATGGAGGCGGTGGTGGTACAGCCATTAATGGTGTTCAATGCGGTGAGCGTATAAGCGCCGGGCGCATCGACCGAAACAGCGGGCTGGGTAAGGCTGCCTCCGGTAAAATGACCGGTCATAGTGCTCCATTGCAACTGGTTTCCATTGGTAACCGATTGCAAATTAAGCGTTTGGGTAAGGCAATTTAAGATATTCGGTGTGGCTATCTGCACCTGGGGTGCTATAATATCTTCGGATACATTGACAGAAAGATCTTTAATACAGCCATTGATTGGATTGACAATGTGCACATCATACAATCCCGGTGCGTCTACTGTCGGAGTGCTCGTTTGTGCACCGGAGAGGATAGAACCATTGGCTGTTTGCCAGTTATAGGTGTATGTGGCCGTGGTATTGTTCAGGTTTAAAGGCAAAGAGGTTACCGCGCAGGTAAGTTGGGCTGGCGCAGCCGTTGTTACTGGTGGCGCGACCTGGTCGGCTGCTACATGCAGCGTATCTTTGGCCGTACAGCCATTGGAAGGATCAGTGACGATTACGATATAATCGCCGGTAACAGTGGTGGAAATGGTTGGGCTGGCCGGGTTTCCGGTAATGGTGCCATTGGGTGTTTGCCAAAGGAAATTTAATCCAGCCTGTGAACCTGCATTGGCCGTCATGGTAAATTGCGGCGAGGCACAGGTCACTAAACCGTCAACGCCTGCTTGGGCAGGCGGAAATGCCTGGTTATCAATTACATCTACGGCATTGGTGGCAGTACAGCCATTATTGATATTGGTCAGTAACAGGGTATATGTGCCGGCACTATTGACGGTTGGTGTCAAAGTGTTGGTGCCGGAGATGAGTGTTCCGCCATTCGAGGCCGTCCAAAGAATGGACATGCCACTGCTGGATCCGCCGGCATTGATCTGAACGTTTGGTGCCGTGCAAACCAACGGGGCAGGTGGTAAAATACCCACTATCGGAAGGCCAGCTTCCTGCGGTACGTCGGTGCTGATCGTGGCGGTACAGCCGTTGGCTGTATTGGTGGTCAATAAAGTATAAATGCCCGGGGCATTCACCTGTGGTGTAAGCGCCTGGGCGCCAGACAGGATATTGCCGGTAACTGTTGTCCACTGGTAACTAAAATTACCCGGACCGCTGTTGTTATTACCCTGAATGGCAATTATCGGATCGGCGCAGGTGAGTGTATCTGGAACAGCTATGGAGACTGCAGGTATGGCGATATTTTGCTGCACCTCCACCTGATCGGTGGAAGTACAACCATTCGAAGGGTTGGTCAATAGCAATTGATAGGTACCCGGTGCTATGACTGTGGGAGATGGCGTCCCTGCGCCAATACTGATTTGACCGGTGGTGGTACTCCACAAATAGGTGAAATTAGGACCGGTACTGGAACCATTCGTGTTCAATACCAGCGATGCCGTGGTGCAGTCGAGCGTGTCCGGCGCATTGGCTACCGCTGCAATGGCATTGGCATCTGCAAATACATGGGTGGTGGCTGAATTGGTGCAATGATTGATCTGGTTGGTTACCACCAGCACATAATCGCCGGCTGCATTGACTACTGGTGTTAAAGTATTTCCTCCTGAAACAATGCCAATGCCACTCCAATTGTAGCTGAATACCGCGCCATTGGAAGAGCCGGTACCAGAAAGGGAAACGGTATTTTGTTGACAAGTAATACTGTCGTGCGGTGCAATTAGGGCTACTGGAGGCGCAGTATTGCTAAAAACGAGAATAGTATCGGTATTGACACAACCATTCACTAAGTTGGTGGCAGTCAGGAAATATTGTCCTGCTGCAGTGACACTGGTTTGCGGCGTCTGGGTTGGTCCTGAAAAGGTGCCGGTATTCGTCGTCCAATGGTAACTGAGATTGGCGGGTGTACCATTGGCCGATAAAATAACGGTGTCGAGCGCACAGGTAAAGGAGTCTGGAGGGGCGAAGGCAAGGACAGGAAGAACAGTATTTGCGGTCACCGTAACGGTATCTACTGTGATACAGTTATTGATATTATTCGTTACGGAAAAAGTATAAATACCAGGTGCGTTCACGGTGGCTGTCAGGGTATTTTGTCCTGCGGTAATATTGCCCCCTAAGATGGCATTCCATTGATAACCAATATTGCCGCCTGTGGAACTACCTGATCCTGAAAGTGTTGTAGTATTTTGTATGCAATTGATCGGCCCTGATGCTGTAGCAATGGAGACAGGCGGATTAGTGGCAGCGGTGACTGTAATACTGGCCTCGGCAGTACAACCGGTAACCAGGCTGGTTACCGTTACATCGTAGATGCCGGCCTGGTTGATCAGGCAATTTTTTTGCATCTGACCGGATACAATATTGCCATTCAAGGTGCTCCATTCATACACCACATTGGATTGGGAGCTATTGGCGATCAATGTCAAACTATTGCCTCCGCAGCCTAAGGGTTGTGTGGGCGTCACCCATGCTGCGATCTGATTGGGCGTTTGCACCACGTTCACCGTAGCCGTTTTGGTACATTCTACTAAACCATTGTCGTAGGTTACTGTAATTGTATAGGCTCCGGCTGCATTTACCACCGGATTCAGCGTGGTAGCTCCGGAAACGATGTTGCCACCTGGCGAATCCCAGGCATATGTATAATTGGGACCTGTAGAACTGCCTGCACCGCTGATGTTTACGTTGGCTCCTTCACACGGAATAAAAACAGTATTGGGTGCTGCAACCGCATTGACATTTACCACGCGGACTACCACCGTGTCTCTTACCACACATATCGGCGAAAAACTGATATCGTCTACTGCAAAATCATTGCCACTCAATGCTGTATTTTGGTTAACGATACAAATAGAAGCAGAAGAATTTGGGCCACTATTCCAGATGGCATAGAATTGCTGCCAATTGCATAAGGCAGGGGAGACGCTGAAAATATTACCCAGATTGACCCCATTGACAGAAAACTGCAATTGAGCGGGCGATGCCCCAACCAATGAGGTTACCCATGCAGAAAAAGCATATTCCGTATTGGGTTGTACACTGATGGTTTGGCACCAAACATTCTGATTGGGGGTTCCATTGCCAT
The DNA here is from genome assembly GCA_044350415.1 of Saprospiraceae bacterium. Taxonomy (GTDB): domain Bacteria; phylum Bacteroidota; class Bacteroidia; order Chitinophagales; family Saprospiraceae; genus M3007. The sequence continues at coordinate 12,712 of JBILHQ010000159.1, forward strand.
TGATAGCCATCATTTGGCCCGAACCGGAGGTATGGTCGCCACATGCTGCAAAATTCGGGTGAGAAGCCGACGGGTCATTCAGTACTTCATACACGCCTTCCGGCCATAAATTGCCCGGGCTGTATACATAGTTACTGGAAAAAGCGCCGTTTCCGCCTTCAAAATCGCCATTGGCAATATTATTAATGGACTCATCCACGGCCTTTGCTGTCAATATATAGGTCGTTGTTTGTGTTACATTTACATTTGGATGGAGGGTGCTGGCACCCGTTAATCCGGCAAGCGGCGACCACGAAAAATTGAGATAATCGCCCATGATTTCACCATTCAGTTGGGTGGGCGTAGGGGGTGAACATAAATAGATATCTTCTCCGGCATCCACCGTGATCGGGCATTGTGCCTGTATGGATGGGGATATTGCGAAACAGCACCAAAAAAAGAAAAGCGAAGCAGTAAATTGTGTAGATAAACGCATGGGCAGCAATTTGTGTGGGGAGCGCGGCTAAAGTACGGTGAATTGATGGAATGGCCTGCGAAATGGCGGGGGAATTTAGTTTTGAGGGGAAGGATGGGGCAATTGTTAATGACTGAAAAAATAAATAAAAAATTTATATATTTGGTAAGCGTTGCTCTATATTTGTTCTGCAAACATCTTTTCACTAACAAAATTGCCAAATTTATGAGACAATTAATTTCCATTTTCCATTTTCCATTTTCCGTCTTAGTTCTTTTTTCATTCTTTCCGGTCAGTATGGAAGCGCAAAGTGACCCATACTTTTTCAAGGCATGGATAGAAACCGGCGGCACTTCTCCTTCCGCCAATTTTCTAAATCATTTTTGCAGCACCACAGATGGCTCCGGTAAAACTTATTCAGCGGTATCGGTGCTGAACAGTTCCAATACCAGAAGCACACAGGTGACAGTAAGGCTGTCGTCGGGTACTGTTTCCTGGACCCAGACTTTTACATTGGATGCTACAGGTGATACTTATGCGGGAGCAATTACCGTGGATGCTTCGGGTAATGTATACCTGACAGGGTCTGCCTGGAATGGGTCCACCAATTTTTACGACCTCTATCTCCGGAAGTACAATAGTTCGGGCACTTACCAATGGCAACAAACCTTCAATGGGACCGGAAGTATTTACGATGGCGGGGCAGCGGTGGGTTGTTCCAGTGCTGGTGACGTGTATGTGGCTGGAGGTACCATGCAGTCGCTGACTGATATGGATTTGCTGGTGCGAAAGTACAATAGTTCCGGTACCCTGCAGTGGGGTAAAACCTGGGACAATGCGGGCTTAATTGATGCAGGAACTGGTCTGTTGATTAGTGATGGCGGTATTACAGTGGCCGGGGTTACACAAAAAAGCGCCGCCGTTTGGGAATATGCCACAGTGCAATATAAACCTTCCGATGGCACGCTTTTGAATTCTTCCGTAACAAATCTCGGAGGGACTTCCATTGAGCGGATTACTGCCGGTGTACAGGATGCCGCCGGAAATTATTACCTGACGGGCGCAATGGGCGCTTCGGGGCAGGGACTGAATATCAAAACTATCAAATTTGATGCAGGGTTGAATATCGTCTGGACTGCCACTTACAACGGCAGTTCCAATCACGATGATTCCGGGCGTGGACTTGCCGTAGATGGCTCCGGAAATGTCTATGTGGCTGGGTATACAAAATCAACAGATAAACAGGCCATTCTTCTAAAGTACAACAGCAGCGGTCAGCAACAGTGGGCAAAAATTGCAGACCCGGAAGCAGGAGATGATGAACTCGCCGGAGTGGGATTTACTTCCGATAATAAACTTTTTGCCGCCGGTTACCAGTCCCGAAAAGGGAACCGCGATATTTACGCCGGTATGTTTGATCCATCCAATGGCGATGTATTGTGGAGCGACTGGTACAACGGAATCAATAACAAAAACGATGAGATTGCCAATATTATTCCCGACGGATCGGGCAATTTTACGGTAAGTGGCTGGTCCGACGGCACTGCTCCCGGCGGTGGAAAGGTCATTGATATTAAATACCAGCGGCATACGCTTGTACAGCCTTCCAGCGAAAAGGTATATGAGGCTTTTACCGGGAACCGGGGCCAATTGCTGAATACTGATGGTGACCCGGAGTCGTCCATTCGGTATTACTCGCGAAGTACATATCCCAATACTTACCTTACCGACAGTCGGGTGAGTTATGTTTTTTCACAT
>JBILHQ010000325.1:0-4792 GCA_044350415.1 Saprospiraceae bacterium
CTGGATCTCCGTTATGGGCCGTATGATGTTGGAACAACCTACCTTTTTCGCAGTCGGTGCCGGTCACCTTGGCGGACAAGGCGGTGTGGTGGCCCTGCTCCGCAAAGAAGGTTACCGCGTGGAGGCACTGCAATAATAGTTATTGGGCTGGCTGGCCTACCGGCCAAAAAACGATTATTAAACTCCCTACTTCTGTTTCGGCACCCTTTTTTACGGTCTCAGCCATATTATACTCCCGCTCATCAGATATGGTGTGTGCAAGCCTTTATTCTGCCTAACTTTGTATCCATGCGATGGATTATATCTATTTTCGTGTTTCTCCCGGTGTGGGCGTGGAGTCAGCACGAAACTGAACTTCACCATCCTGACAAGTATATTTGCCAGGATGGTGAAGTTCAGTTTCGGTCAGATGCTCCACTAGAAGTAATAGAAGCAAAAAGTAAAAAACTGAGGGGTATTATCGATCCTGCACAAAAGACTTTTGCGTGGATAATGGATATTAATTCCTTTACCGGTTTTAACAGTGCCCTGCAACGGGAGCACTTCAAAGAAAATTATTTGGAAACCGATAAGTTTCCAAGTGCTTATTTTAAAGGAAAAATAATTGAAACTATCGACCTGTCGACAACCCAAAAAATTACAGTCCGGGCAAAAGGCATACTCAATATTCATGGAATAGACCAGGAGCGTATCATTAAGGTGGATGTGGAGATTAAAGAAAAGTATATTTTGGTCGAAGCCATTTTCTCGGTTCCATTATCAGATCATAATATCAATATCCCCAAGATTGTCAACCAAAAAATTGCTGAAGAGGTACGGGTAAAAATAACAGCCAAACTGATAAAAGAATAATTTTGAAATTTATACACTCCATTTGTTTCAAAGCATTCCTCGGATTGAAAAAGCCTCTTTTTTCAACCCCTAGGGATTGTATTAGAACAAAGGCTCCCTTCCCGAGCATGCCGCATAAACGATTGTGCTGGCTTTTTTGGGTTGTCCTGGCACCCTATATCAGTAAAGCGCAAACGCCGATTTTCAGGATACACAAGCCCGAAGAATGGGGACAAATGAAAATGCAGGCCATGTTTCAGGATCATTCCGGCTGGTTTTGGTTTGGTGCCGAAGACGGCGTTTTTAGATATGATGGATTAGCTTATGATTATTTCGCCCTTCCCGACTCTTTAATTAATCAGGGCGGTGTGCGCTGCATCACGGAAAGAAACGCCAATATTTGGGTAGGGTTTAATAGCGGCCTGATTGCTTTGGTTCAGTATTCCGGCTACAGGCCTGCCAGTGCCGGAACAAGCACTGATGTGCTTCAGTTTCGGCAGGGAATGCTCAGTATCTGGGAGCCGGAAGAAGGAACCCCGCAATCGCCTATTTCAGATATGATAGCAGCGCCATCCGGCATTTTCTGGATTGCAACTTACGGGGAAGGACTTTATGCTGATACTGGCCGGCGCATTTACCAGTTTAATACTGCTGATGATGGATTAAGTGGCGATGAAATTTATGATATGATTGGCGATAATGATGGCAACATGTGGTTGGCCACCGATGCTGGTATTAGCGTATGCAATATTTCCCCGGATGGCCAGAAAACGATTTGGAAGATTGGTTTGAATGATGGCCTGAGCGACGAAATTGTTACCAAATTGGATAAAGATCGCTCCGGTAATATTTGGATTGGTACCCATGATGGCGGCATTTGTAAATATGATTTTCAAAAAAAACAAATCATCAAGCCTTTTTCTAACTGGGATTTTGGAGCGGTTAAAGGAATCGCAGTATACGATCCTTACGAAGTATGGATCAGTGCCGGTGCTGGTAATTTGTATCGGGGAGATTTGAAAACAGGGCTTGTTTTCCCGGTAAATGCCGTTTTTCCGGTAAAGCAATTTCGTATTCGCCAACTCCTGCACGACCGCGAAGGACAACTCTGGTTCCTCAGCCAACAGGGCAATATTGTCTCCGCAAATATGTCCCTGCTCCAGTTAGAAACACCCTTTAAATCTGTGCAGGCCGTATGTAGTGATCGCTCAGAACAGATCTGGGCGGGTACTCAGGAGGGTTTGTTTATGTACCAGCAGGGTACGTGGCATCCTGTTCATCAGGGGAAAACAAATGTTATTTCCCTGGTGGAAACTGCTACTGGCACTATCTGGGCAGGAACTTTTGGGGAAGGCGTTTTTGTGTTTTCCCGGGATGGCAAACTCCTCAACCGATTAACAGTTGATTCCGGTTTACCTAATGGCAGTATCCTGAGTATGGCTACTGTAACAGGGAAAGTGTGGCTTACGACATTGGGAGGTATCGTGACTGCCGACGAACAAACTGGGGCGATTACCTCTTTTGAAAAAATTTCGGGGAATGCCGCTGCTGCAAAATATTATGTCTATAAAGTTTTTGCTGATAGTCGGGGGCGTACCTGGTTTTGCACTGATGGATATGGACTGTGTTTATGGCAAAACCAGCAGTTTAAGTCCTTTACCACCGCCGGAGGGGTTACCCTTAAAACGATTTATTCCATCACGGAGGACAGGGAAGGACGTATTTGGTTCAGTGGCGACCATACCGGACTGATTTCATTCGACGGTGCTAATTTCCGGCGGTTTACCACCGAAAATCACCTGCACAGCATACAGATAAACAGCCTGAGTATGACAGGCGGCGGACAACTGGTCGTTGGTTACAATGACGGCGTAGACATTATCACGCCGGCCACTAACCACATTTCGTTTGTCAGTGAAAGTGCAGGAGCGGCCCTCACCGAAACCAACCTGAATGCCTCCAGTACCGATCAGAGCGGCCACGTGTGGTTAGGCACCGCCAAAGGGATTACCCGCGTCTCTGGTTTTGCGCAAAGTTTTGCGCGCGACCCCGCTACATTGATAAAATCAGTCGCTAATCAATCGCAGGTAATTGATTTTCACAATGATATTTCATTCCCATATCACCAGAATAATCTCACTTTCGAGTACGCGGGCAACTGGCAAACCAATCCGAATGCCGTTTACTTTCGCTACAAGCTGGAAGGATTTGATCCTGAGTGGAAAATTTCCAGGGACCGGCTTTCTACTTACCCCAATTTGCCGCCCGGGAAATATCATTTCAGAGTTCAATCCAGCGAGCATGGTCGTTTTGAGGATACTATTGAGGCATCATATACATTCACGATCCGGCGGCCGTTCTGGGCAGAGTGGTGGTTTATTTTGGGGGCCATTGCTGCCGTATTAATGGTGGCGCGCGCTTATGTCAAGAACCGGGAAAGGCGACTGCAAAAAGAACAGGAAATCAAAAATGAAAAAATTGCAGCACAGCTGGAAGCCATTAAAAACCAGATCAACCCGCATTTTTTATTCAATAGTTTTAATACACTCATCACTATTATTGAGGAAAATCCGGAAATAGCGGTCGATTACGTACAACACCTGTCCGATTTTTACAGGAGTATTATGGTGTATCGCGAACGCGATTTTATACCGTTAAAAGAAGAAAAAGAGATTGCCGGTAACTTTGGCTTTCTGCTGAAAAAACGATTTGAAGACGCACTTCAGATTGATATTCAGATCAACGGCAATACTGGTTTGATTATGCCGCTGACATTGCAAATGTTAATTGAAAATGCGGTCAAACACAATGTCGTTTCCAAAAAACTACCTTTAAAAATTGAAATTTTTATTGAAAGTGATACGTGGCTGGTGGTGAAAAATACACGGAATCTAAAAATAAAACCTGAGGTGGGCACCCATTTCGGCCTTCAAAGCCTGATACACCGATACGAAGTACTCACGCATAAAAAAGTAATTATTTTACAGGAAAACGGGTATTTTATTGTAAAAGTGCCGCTTATTTATACCGATAAATAGTCTAAAGTTGTGAAAATATTATTCATTGAAGACGAAGATGCGGCATTACGCCGCCTCGAAAAAATAGTACTGGAAATTGATCCTGAAATTGAGATCATTAAAAAATTAGACAGCGTGGAATCGTCGGTCAGCTGGCTGCGCAATAATCCGCCTCCCGATCTTATTTTTCTCGATATCCACCTGGCTGACGGTTCGTGTTTCGAAATTTTCGAACACGTACAGGTCAATTGTCCGATCATCTTTACCACTGCTTTCGATGAGTATGCACTGAAAGCATTCAAAGTCAATGCGATTGATTATTTGATGAAACCGATTAAGCCGCCGGAAGTAAAAGAAGCGCTGGAAAAGTATAAAAAAATAACGCCTGCGCCAGTACCCGATTATGCGGCATTGATTGATCGGCTCCAGGGACAGCAACTTCCCTCGCTCCGACGTATTCTGGTCCGACTCGGCCAAAGTATCCGGCTGGTGGAGACCGATGACGTAGCCTATTTTTATACCCGCGATAAGATTACTTTTTTGATGACCAAAAGCACCAGTAAGCGCTATCCTATTGACCATCCGCTCGATAAATTAGAGGAAATGCTCGACCCAAAAGTGTTTTACCGCATCAACAGACAGTTTATCGTCCATGTCGCTGCCATCCGCGAAATGCATCCCTATTCCAAATCACGCATTAAAATTGACCTTGATCCGCCATCCGATGTGGAAATCATTGTGAGCACCGAACGGTCTTCCGATTTTAAACAATGGTTAGTAGGTGTGAAGACGAGTTAAGGGTCGAAACAGGGCATTGAAGCATTGGAAAAAATTGAAGCATTGGATAAAAACCACCTGTACTACGCGGCTTTGGGCGATTTTTACCGAAAAATGGGGGATCGTGTTCGGGCTAATAATGCTTATGGAACGGCGTTGCAGTTTAC
>JBILHQ010000326.1:0-4781 GCA_044350415.1 Saprospiraceae bacterium
ATGCCTGTCAATGAAGACATTTACGTTATGGCGGGTACCATTTCCACGGATGCCATTATCCGGGGCGATTTCTTCGCCATGGGCGGTACGGTGAACTTGAACGACACCATTACCGGCGACCTTGCGGTGGCCGGTGGCACCATCAACCTCCGGAGCGTAATACTTGATGACGTACGCTGTGCAGGCGGTACTTTGATTATCTCCGGCTATGTAGGCGGCGACTTATTGATAACAGGCGGCACCGTCACAATCGAGTCCGGAGCAATAATTGCAGGCGATGTTTATGTTGCCGGAGGCACCTTCCATTTGGACGGCACGGTACGCGGAAACCTTAAAAGTGGTTCGGGCGAGTTAATTCTCAACGGCAGCATCGCCAAAAATGCAGATCTCAATGGAGGCAAAATCACCCTCAACGGCAGCATCGGCGGAGAAACTATTCTCGTTGCGCAGGAACTGAAAGTGGAACCCAATGCCTCCCTCGGCGGTAATGTCCGGTACTGGACCAATAAAAGCGAAGTTGATTTTGGAAATGCCCTCCAAAATGGTACTGCCACACTTGATGTCTCGCTTCAGCACCGCTTTGAACAACCCAAACCGCAATTTTTGGGCTTTGTTACTTTTTTCGGTGTTCTGGGATACCTCCTTGCGATGCTCCTGCTGCTGGCTATGGGGGAAAAACTATTCGGGCTATTTTTCAGCCGGGTAGCGAATACTATCCGGAAGGCACCTGCGCAGTCATTCGGTTATGGATTTTTATATTTTTTTATGGTGCCCGTGGTGATCATTCTGCTTTTCATTACGCTTGTGGGTATTCCTGTGGGTTTGATCGGGTTGTTTTTCTACATTCTGTTTATGCTGCTGGCTCATGTTATCACGGCACTTACAGGCGCGCATTGGCTGAATAATAAACAGGGATTTAATTGGAATTTCTGGAAAATAGTCGGTGCTGAATTGGGTATACTGGTGTTGCTAAAGGTAGTTTCGATGGTACCACTGGTAGGCTGGTTGGCCGTTTTTCTGGCTGTATGTATTGCATTTGGGGCAATTTGGCAAAATTCCTGGTTACAGCGATTTTTCAAAGGGAAAACTGGGGCGACAGTGACCTCATAAGACCAATGTCATTACTTCGACACCAGTAAGTTTTGCAGCAGGGACAGCCCTTTCTGTCCACACAATCAATTGCAGTTATGAAACAACTTATTTTGGTCAAATATGCGCTGCCATTTATTTTTTGGTTTTCGCTGATGGTTTTTACCGCTATCGCAATTGATTATCTGCTGCACCACTTTCATTTAGTTGCAATCGGTCGTTATTTGGGTTATATGGGAACATTAACGATCATTGTATCATTTATTTATTCGCTTCGAAAGCGAAAATTTATTGAAACAGGTTCTCCTAAGCAATTATTGTTCCTGCACGAATACCTGGCATGGGCTGGCTCTGTTATGTTACTTGTCCATGCAGGTATCCACTATAATGCACATTTGCCCTGGCTGGCGGTTTTCATGCTACTGATTAATGTAGCGAGCGGATTAGTCGGAAAATTCTTGCTGAAAAAATCAGGTGATTCCCTGAATGAGAGCAGACTGGCATTAACGAATACCGGAATGACCAATGAAGAGATAGACAAAACACTCTTTTTTGATGCCGTTACAGTTAAAGTCATGCGGCAATGGCGGGCCGTTCACCTGCCCATTGCCCTCTTATTTGGTATCCTGTCGATCCTCCATATTTTCACCGTATTTATGTTCGCAAAATGAAAACTTTAATTGTACTTGGAATAGCAGGTATATCGATTTGGCTGACAGTTGCATTCCCTCACGCTATGCTCAATCCTGGCGAATTGGTGCAGGGACACCAGGAATTACATGAAAAATGCTTTTCCTGCCACACGCCATTTGGAGGAATTGACAACGGAAAATGTATTGCCTGCCATCCATTATCAGAAATCGGGAAAGATCCTGCACAGGTCAATGCTGGTATTGGCCGGACAGAAAAAATATTATTTCACCAAAACCTTGCTGCGCAAGCTTGTAGTTCCTGCCATATTGACCACCAGGGTTTAAATCAGGCAACTTCCTTAAGCACCTTTAAGCACGAATTATTAGTACCAGCAGTGGTTAACAATTGTGTCAGCTGTCACGCTAAACCCACAGATACACTGCACTCCAAACTCCCGCCCACCTGTATCAATTGTCACAATACTGAAGGGTGGAAGTTGGCTGGATCATTTAACCATAATATGCTGCAAGGCACAGAAAAGAACAATTGCGTGAATTGCCACTCCAAACCTACGGACGAACTTCACGTACAGCTGAGTGCAAATTGTAAAAGTTGCCATAGCACCGAAGGGTGGGCCCTTACCAGCCCATTTAACCATGATATGCTGGTGGGTACCGAAAAAAACAATTGTGCCAGTTGCCATCAAAATCCCAAGGATGATTTTCACGCTTCCAATAAAGACAACTGTATCAAATGCCACGGCACCACGCAATGGACGCCATCTACCTTCGACCATTCTGCTTATTTTCAACTTGATGGCGACCATAATGCCAAATGTACTGTTTGCCATTTGAATAATAACTTTAGTACTTATTCTTGTTACGGGTGTCATGAACATTCAGAAAGTAAAGTCCGGCAGGAACATGCAGAAGAAGGAATTCGTAACTTTACCAATTGTATTGCCTGTCACAAAAGCGGCAATGAACAGGAAGGTGGGGAGAATGGCAATAGATCCAAACAAAATAATAAACAGCAAAATAAGTCTGAGGAATCCGAAGACGACGATCATTAATTTTCTGTAACTTTACAACCACCTTGTCCTGAGAACGGAACTCCCCAGGGCGCATTAAAGCCAAATTATGTGTTTTTCAACAGCAGCCAGTTTTGCAGCAGGAGCAGTCCTTTCGGGCGCAGCAGTAATGGCCTTTCGGGGCACGCAAAAACCAACCCAATGGCCCTTTGCTGCTATTCCCGGTATATTTGCCATACAGCAATTTACGGAAGGATTTGTCTGGATGTCACTGACCAACCACACTTATAATGCATCGTCCTCAATGACCGCGTTTTTGTTTTTAATTTTTGCCCAGGTGGTGTGGCCAACGTGGATTCCCGTTGCAATGGTATTACTGGAAAAAGACCGGTGGCGCCGGCAGATACTGGTCACTTTGATCGGTTTAGGAATGGCACTGTCCGTGCATTCTTTGTATTACCTGCTGACAGGTCCGATTGAGGCCCAAATATCCGGACAGCACGTTCAGTACAGCTTGAATTTCCCCCGAAATTGGGATGTCTTCATTGGAACAATATACGGTATTGTTACCATTTTCCCCTTGTTCGTTTCCAGCGTGCGGAAAATGTGGCTGGTAGGCTTGCCGATTGCCATTTCGTTTTTTTTAGCCAAAGCCCTCTACCCCAATTATATTCTTTCGGTTTGGTGTTATTTTGCAGCGATCATCAGCGTAGTAGTGATTTATGTAATTGGAGAAATGCAAAAAGATAATAAGTACCTGAATACCCTAAAATAAAAGCATGCAGCGGTATATTTCAATTGAATTTCATCAAAAAAGATGATCCCTTTCCTGGAATGCTTTCACAGGAAATTTGCCCCCCCATCAACTTCACCTGGTGGCGAACGATGTACAGGCCAAGTCCGGTACCTTTTATAGTGCCCACATTGCTGCCCCGAAAAAAGCGAGTGAACAGGTTTTTCTGATCGTCAGGTGAAATGCCTATGCCATGGTCGATCACCTGAATATCGGTCGAGCCATTATCCACATTGGTTTCTATTTGGATAACGGTGTTTTCCATGGAGTACTTTATGGCATTGGAAAGCAAGTTAATGAGTACATTTTTTATTAAACTCACATCCAGCCTGGCAATATTATCGCCATTATGGGTGTATTTAAATGCTTGGCCGGATTTAAGCAGATGCTTTAATTCAGCGAGCGTTTCGTGGACAAATTGGGGCAATCCGAAAGGAACAAAATGAACTTCCTCGTGGCCATCTTCCAGTTTTCCTAATGAGAGAAACTCTTCCAATACGTCATTCAGATTTCCAACAACCGACTGTATACGGGAAGAGTGTTTTTTCACTTTTTCAAAATCCTGCCGCTCCAGGAATGAAGCAATAAGTGCAGCAGATGATTTTATGGTAGTGAGCGGGGTTCGGAATTCATGGGAAGCCAGACTGACGAAGCTGGTTTTGAGATCATTGAGGTCTTTTTCTTTTTTCAAAGCGGCCATTAAACCCTGTGTATGCTGTTTAGCATCGGTGATATCGTGGGTCACAATTGCAATATGATCAACAGAGGAGTTGGGATGGTAAAGCGGAAAGGCATGAATAGCATAATTTTTACCCCCAATTTCCTCTGGCATTTCGTAATCCTGGACCGTTTCACCATCAAAAGCCCGGGAAAAAAGGGACAGTAATGATTTTTGGGTGTCCTCTTTCAGGGAAGAATTCGCAAAAAATGGCAACCCGATCACATCCTGGGTTTGCCCATTCAGATTTTCATAAATTTTCCCCCCTGCCAACACATACCGAATTTCCCGGTCGACTATCGCCAGTGAGCCGAGTGCAAAATTGGCGAATAACTGTTCGAGAATGGCTGCATGCGTGGCCACTTTCGCCGCCAACTCTTCATTTAACAATTTGCTTTTCTGTAAACAATCGGCTGTCAGAAGGGCATATCGGATGCTCCGATCCAGTTCATTGGCGCGCAGTCCATTTTTGACGATATAATCAGCAGCTCCGGCAGATTGTGCTTCGATATCTAAAT
>JBILHQ010000327.1:0-4779 GCA_044350415.1 Saprospiraceae bacterium
TGGGTATTGTGATGACGATTTTTGCCGGGGGATTTATGACGCTGCTGCTATCCAATTTTTTTATAGGATTTGCCAATGGAACGGTGGAAGCGGCCTGTAACCCCTTGGTTTCCAATATGTACAAGGACAATAAAACCACCATGCTCAACAGGTTTCACGTTTGGTTTCCTGGTGGTATTTTTCTCGGTGCCCTGTTATCGCAGTTTATTGGCAGGCATGGCCTTGATATGGGCTGGCAAATGCAAATTGGGGTCATGCTCGTCCCTTTAGTCGTTTATGGATACCTGTTTATGGGGCAATCATTCCCTGGCAGGGAAAGTTCGGGCCAGGCGAGTATTGCCGAAAATCTGAAAGGTATATTTACGCCACTTTACCTGTTTATGATATTGTGTATGGTACTTACTGCCAATACAGAGTTGAGCACGCAGCAATGGGTGGAAGCACTGTTAGGTAAAGCGGGAGCTCAACCCATGTTAGTATTAGCGTTAGTCACCGGACTTATGGCTGTTGGCCGCTTTTTCGCAGGACCAGTTATTCACCGCCTGAATCCAGTGGGCGTATTGTTGGGTTCTGCGATTGTTGCCACACTCGGTATTTATATGATGAGCCAGGCTACTGGCGGCATTATGACTTATGCTTCAGCAATCATGTTCGCCATTGGCGTTTGTTATTTCTGGCCAACCATGATCGGTTTTACGGCAGAATATATTCCTAAATCCGGCGCACTCGGTATGTCGCTGATGGGCGGTGCCGGTATGTTTGCCACAGCGATGTTGCAACCAGTCGTTGGTGGCTGGTTAGATAGTTCGAAATTGGAGAATGCAGAAAAAATGGGCTTTAAATTTGACGGAGGCGTGAACTCTGGTGGATTAAAAGCGTTCTTTGATGGTATTCCGGCAGAGACAATGAAGCAAATCGAATTAATGGCAGGTCAGGCGACACTTACGCACCTTGTTATTTTTCCGATAATCCTGATTGCGGCATTCGGCGGACTCTGGTTCTGGATGCGTAAACGATAGATATGTTCACAGGAATTATTGAAACACTTGGCGAAGTAGTCGCAGTGGAAAAGGATCGTACGAACGTACATTTCTCCATCCGCTCGGCGATCAGTGCCGCATTAAAAATAGATCAAAGCGTCAGTCACAACGGGGTATGCCTCACCGTGACTGATATTATTACTGACGCGGTGGATGGCATGGCTATCCACCGCGTTACTGCTATTGATGAGACGCTGCAACGCAGTAATCTGGGCAACTGGACCAAAGGCACCCCTGTAAACCTGGAAAGATGTATGCCTATGGGCGGCAGGCTCGACGGACATATTGTACAGGGGCACGTGGATACGCAGGCGACCTGTGTTTCGGTGAAAGATGCAGACGGTTCCTGGGTATTTACTTTCCGGTACGAACCTACTCCTGCGCATATCCTAGTTGATAAAGGCTCTGTTTGTGTCAATGGGGTGAGTCTTACCGTTGTGTCCCCTTATGACGACTTATTCTCGGTAGCCATTATTCCTTATACCTGGGAACACACGAATTTTCATGAAATTAGTGCGGGGACGCCGGTAAATATTGAATTTGATGTTATTGGAAAATATATTGCCCGGTACATGGATTTATATGCAGCGAATTTACGCTAATTTTTAATACTTTTGCTGTAAGAAAGAACTTCAGTGTTTGGGGTTCTTTTGATTACCTATTTTTACAAATCAATATTATGGAAGCATATATCGTTGCGGGGTACCGTTCAGCAGTTGGTAAAGCAGGAAAAGGCAGTTTTAAGGCTTATCGCCCTGATGATCTGGCCATTGATGTCATTAATCACTTGATGGCTTCGGTGCCATCGGTGGAACGCAAATGGGTGGATGATGTAATTGTGGGCTGTGCGAATCCGGAAGGAGAACAGGGCCTGCAAATTGGCCGCCTTATTGCGGTACGTGCATTGGGAAAGGATGTCCCTGGCATGACTGTCAACCGGTACTGTGCTTCCGGGCTGGAAACTATTTCTATTGCGGTGGCAAAAATTCGCGCTGGAATGGGGCATATTTATGTTGCTGGTGGTGCCGAAAGTATGAGTCTGATCCCGATGACGGGTTACAAACTCGCGCCTAACTATAATATCGCGATGAATACGCCGGATTATTTGGTGGGTATGGGACTCACTGCCGAAGCGGTCGCTCAAAAATGGGAGGTCACCAGGGAGCAAGCTGATGCATTTTCGGTAAACTCTCATGCTAAAGCAGGTGCTGCTATTCGCGCTGGTAAATTTAAAGATGAAATTGTACCTGTAACGGTCAAAGAGGTATGGGTGGAAAATAACAAACGGAAAGAGCGTGAATTCGTGGTCGATACCGACGAAGGCGTGCGTGCAGAAACTTCGATGGAAGGTCTCGGCAAATTGCGTGCGGCCTTTGCACAAGGCGGTAGTGTAACGGCAGGCAACTCTTCGCAAACTTCCGATGGCGCCTCTTTCGTGATGGTGATGTCAGAAGAAATGGTCAAGCAATTGAATCTTACCCCTATCGCCCGGTTAGTATCCTGTTCGGTGGCTGGTGTGGAGCCTATTCACATGGGTATTGGTCCTTGTGCGGCTATTCCTAAGGCGTTGAAACAGGCGAATTTGAAATTAGATGATATTCAATTGATTGAACTCAATGAAGCCTTTGCTGCACAATCATTGGCTGTGATCAAAGAGGCGGGTTTAAATCCTGATATCGTCAATGTGAATGGTGGTGCCATTGCATTAGGCCACCCGCTGGGCTGTACCGGCGCAAAACTGTCCGTTCAACTGTTCCATGAACTGCGTCGCCGGAACCAAAAATATGGTATGGTTACAGCATGTGTAGGCGGCGGACAAGGGATAGCGGGGATATATGAAGTGTTTTAGTCGGTTAGTCCCACGTCCGTAGATTACTCTGCAAGCATGGCGTTTTATGGTCAATATCGACATGCTTGTGGTACACCCCGACCTGGGACTAACTGACTAAATTTCCACCTTTTCCAACGGATCAATTACAAACCACAACAGGCAACTACACAATAACAAAAAGGCGATTAAATACAGTGGCAGGTTAAAATTGCCGGTGGACTGTACGATATACCCGAAAATAACGCCGATAAACACGGCCCCCATTTGTCCAATCATATTCATAGCCCCGGTAACCATTCCCGAACGGCTTTTTCCAATATCAATACATACTGCAAAGGAGACGGGTAAGGTGAGGTCTTTGAAACCCATACCCATCGCCAGCAGGATCGCGGCCATTTGATTATTGGTGGTCATAGCGGATAAAAAAATTACCAGACTCGACAATCCCAGCCCTGTAATACCCACCACTCTCCTACCCAAACGCAGGCCGTATCTTTTCGATAACCAATCACTTGTAAATCCGCCAGTCAGGCATCCAATCGTTCCCAGCAGAAAGGGCAGGGTAGAAAACCACTGCATTTGTGTTTTGTCGAAATGCCGGCCTTCTTTCAGGTAAGTGGGTAGCCAACCGGTAAAAAAATAAGCGCCATACATGTAAAAATGGAACATCAGCACAAGTGCCCAAATATTCTTGCTCCGCAATAGTTTTTTCCAGGGAATATGGTGATTGAGGGCTTTAAAACGCTGGTTTTCCTCAATTTGGGCCAGTTCTTCTGGTGATACGCCGCGCATCTCATGGGGGAAATCGCGAAACCATAAATACCAAATCCCAGCCCAGGCTATACCCATTAATCCGAGTGCATAAAAGCAAATACGCCAGCCAAAATGCGCGGCAATTGGTATTACTAACCAGGGTGCCAGACTGCCGCCTATACGGCCTGCCGCCCAAATAAACGACTGCGCCTTACCAATTTCCTGTTTTGGGAACCACCGGGATACCACTATCGACGCATTGGGGTAAGCGCCTGCTTCTCCGGCTCCGAAGAAGAAGCGCACCACCAGTAGTGACAACCAACTGGTGGCCATACCGGTGAATGCCGTAAAAACAGACCACCAGGTGACCACCCGGGTAAGTATCCTGCGCGGGCCAATACGGTCGCCTAAAGTGCCGGTGGGTAACTCAAACAAGGCATACGACAGGGCAAAAGCGCTCAGTATCCAGCCCCATGCATCATTTTGGATATGCAGGTCCGCTTTCATGTCCGATGCCAACAGCGAAATACTGGTGCGGTCGATATAAGTAATCGTGGAAAGTGAAAACAGGAATGCGAGGACCTGATGGCGTTTTTTCATGAATGATAATTTTACTATTTGTGGCGTTTGCCAAAAGTATTACATATTTGAGGGTGACAATTGTATTATTTGCTTTAATGTCTTAAAAAAATGAAATTTATGTAACCAATGCTTTTCTTTTTCTGCTCTTGTTTCCCTTGCCCCTTTTTGCTCAAGAGTAGAATATGAGCACCCCTGAAGGAGGGGAGCCGTCTGAGTGGGCTGCGCTTTCTGTAATGATTTGGTGGGGTAATAATTTAATCGTCAATTGATTAACTGAATATATGCTTTCAGGCGGCTCCACTTAAGAGTTGGGGCGACCTAAGTTCACGCTGCTATTCGTTCCTCGTCTGCCGCTTCAATCGTAAACTGCCAAGCCAACTCACATCAATTGGTGCTCCCAGTCTTTTATTATGTCATACCGCTCTTGCGTATTTGATGGTCGGGCACCCCATGACCTGCAAATCTTCTCTTTCAGAATAGGACCAAGTAAAGACAATCCAAGAGTAAGTAATGCTTTAAATAAATTTCTCTCCAGATCAGGAACCTTCCTATCGCCTTGACGGTAGTGCTGGA
>JBILHQ010000328.1:0-4775 GCA_044350415.1 Saprospiraceae bacterium
TGAATAAAGCGGCTGTAATTAAGGCCATCAGCTTCTGCACGAACGGCTGCGTTGATACGTGCAATCCAAAGGCGGCGATAAACGCGTTTTTTGAATTTACGATCCCGGAAGGCATATTGCCAGCCTTTTTCCAGCGTGTTTTTCGCTACGGTGTAAACTTTTGAACGGGCGCCGAAGTAACCGCGTGCGGCCTTCATGATTTTTCTCCGGCGGGCGCGACTGGCCGGACTGTTTGTTGCTCTAGGCATGTTTAATGTTTTTTAGTGCGATACAGAGGCCGGTTAAGGCACTTTTATTCTGTATCCTCGTTAAAAAATAGAGATTTAAATAGCCAGAAGGCGCTCAATGCGAGCGTGTTCTGAAACATGGACGATCAGGCTGCCACGACCGTGACGCTTAGCCTTTTTCGATTTTTTCCGCATCAGGTGACGCATATTCGCCTGACTGCGCTTTACTTTCCCAGAGCCGGTCACTCTGAATCGTTTCTTAGCACCGGAGTGGGTTTTCATCTTAGGCATAACGCAAAAAAGATATAATTTTGAAAAAAGAGCCGCAAAGGTAAATCAAAATCCCGCAATTGCAACCTCCCTTTCAATTATTTTCCAGAAATATTACCTGTGTGTTGAACGTACCAACGCGGTGACGGCTGCCGAAATGCCAAATCCCAAAATCATCCAGATAGCCATACTGAAAAAATAAGGACCAAGGGGCTGTTGGGAAGGGCGGTTCAGCTCAGCAGTGATATCATTGACCTGTTGCCTTATCTTATTCATCTGTTGGGGGTCACCTAATCCCTGCTTGAGTTGCTCCTCTGCAAAATGCAGCTGCTGCGTCAATTCTATCCGCGCCAACTCGGGCTCCGCAAGGTGTATGCCATATAAACAAAGCCAGAAAAAAACATTGGCCACTGCAAAGGCCAGAAAAGGTACGCGCAGTGTTTGCCGGAAATCTTTAGTACCTGATATTTTATATTCATCCACGGCTGCTTTATACATAAACGGCGGAAAAATCACCAATAATGGCAGCCAATAAGTATAAAATGATTGAGTAATCAACTGCTTATCTACAAGAAACAAGCCCAAAAGCCAGCCCTGTAAAACTATCGCTCCAAATATTCCGTATTTAATTCCAGTATTTTTTATCATAAAATTGAAAATTATTTTTTATCTTTTAAAAAAAGGGCTTCAGCATTTTTTACATCGGCAGTTAACCTGAACGGTGGAACACCGCACTAATTCTATTGGTTCGTCAATGTAGATGGGGTCATGTTCCCCATAGTAAAACGCAATTATTGAAGCAGGTTTTCGGGTACGATCACTTTGGGGAATGAGATCAATCAAACACTTGAGTATTTGCGCTCCTGCAGGAGTACTGCAAAAGCGAAAAAGGCTACACATGCGCTAACACCAGGAGTCTCACAAGTAAAGAATTGGCTGCTTTATTTTGATGATCTGATTTGGTCCAGCAGCGCCAGCGTGTCGGGGAGGCCGTTTAAAAGTGTCACATTTTCGGGAAGTTTAAGCGGATGTAAAAAAACCTGTGACCCGGTAAGCAGGAGCCGGTTATTTCCAACTGCTGCTGCCGCATTATCTACATAGTTTTGAATGGACTGGCGGGGTAATGGAGACTCAATAATGGAAAAAACATAACCCGGCAGTGCTGCACCACATGCATCCCTGATGTCGCTGATGGAAGTTTCACTTCCAAGATAGATAACTTGGAAGTCTCTTTTCCGAAGCAGATAGTTGATAAATAAGAGCGTCAATTCCTGCATCTCTCCATCAGGGAGGTAGAGGAAAAAAATAATATTGTCGCGCCGGTCGGGAGGCTCAATTTCATCAATGGCACGTAAAACTTTTCTACGGATCAGGTGCGTAATAAATTTTTCATGGACCGGATTAATACTTCTGGTAATCCACAGCGCCTTCAGATTTTCCAATAATGGGTAAATCAGTATGGCCATGGTTTGTTCAAATCCATGGTCCGAAACGGAAGTGGCAAAAATATGCTCAAAAGAGTGTTCGTCCAGATTCAGCATCGCCAATGTCAATGCATCAATCTGGGTATCAGCATTTTCATTGCGTTCGGCAATGCCCGCAACAAGGTGTGCAATTTCCTCATGACCTATTTGAGCTAACTTGCTTATTTTGAATCCATTGCGATTTAACAATGCGATATTAAACAGCCTTCTGAGCTCATTGTCAGTATAGTACCGGATATTGGTACTTGTTCGGTGCGGTGTGATGAGACCGTACCGTTGCTCCCATATTCTTATGGTATGCTTCTTTATCCCCGTGAGCTTTTCTAAGTCACGGATAGAGTAAATAGCCATCGTTTTTGTAGATGTAGTCTGCACAAATCAAACAAAATAGAGCTGGGTTTGAAAAAATATCAGATGCCTGAGCAGCCATTTTGACGATTGTGGGCCGCAATAATACACAAACATTTATATTGATTGAATGTTTGGTGATGTAGAAAAAATGATGGGACAGGAGAATCAACTACCTTTGGCTCTCGATTTTATGATACACATTACAACGTAATACTATTGGAACTATTTAGCAGAGAATTTGGCCAGGGCAAACCAATTATTATTTTGCACGGGTTATTTGGGTTTTCCGACAACTGGCAAACCATAGCCAAGGCTTTATCGGACCACTACCTGGTGATTACGCCCGATTTGCGTAATCACGGCCGGTCTCCACATGTGGACACCCACAGTTATCCGGAAATGGCAGAAGATTTGCGCTTGTTTATGGAAGCACATTGGATCTTTACCTCTGTTTTTGTCGGTCATTCAATGGGAGGGAAAGTAGCGATGCAAATGGCTTTAGATTACCCGGATATGGTGGAACGCCTGATTGTGGTGGACATGGAACCTGGGGTTTCCATCAGCAACCACGATGATATTTTTGATGCATTGTTCGGATTAGACCTGGATGCTGTAACTTCCCGGAAGGAAGCGGAAATCTATTTGCAGGAGCATATTTCCGATACAGGCACGCTTCAGTTTTTATTGAAAAATATCACCAGAGATACGAATGGACGGTATTCGTGGAAGATGAACCTGCCTGTATTGCACCGGCATTACGCGGATATTCTGGCTCCGGTAACGGGTATTCCTTACGAAAAACCGGCCCTGTTTATCAGGGGAGGCAATTCAGATTATATTCGGGACGAGGAGTGGCCAGGTGTATTAAAATTGTTTCCTAAAGCCAGTCTGGTAACCATTGATGGTGCAGGTCATTGGGTGCACGCTGATCAACCAGCAGCATTAGTATCAGTAATCCAGGATTTTTTATCTTGAAAACGTTACATTTACTATAATTGTTTGTCTTTAATTTTATGTATTGCTTTGTACCATACAGTGCAGTATCAAGTTTTCATCTCACAGAATTTCAAAACATCATTTTTGTTATGAACAGGCTGTTTGCCCTAGTTTTTATCATTTTGCCCGGCGTAATTATCGCCCAACCTTCCAAATCGCAACAACCCGGAAGCAATTACTTTGATATTGCCAAAAATCTTGAAATTTTTGCCAATGCCTATAAAGAGATTAATCAAAATTATGTTGATGTACTTGACCCGGGAAAACTCATGCGGCAGGGCATGGATGCTATGCTTGAAGGACTTGACCCATTTACCAATTATATTTCGGAAACGGATATCGAAGGGTACCGTTATCAAACCGACGGCAAATACAATGGCGTGGGCGCAGTAGCCCGCACCCGGGGAGAGTATGTTGTGATTTCGGATATTTACGAAAACAGCCCTGCGCAAAAATGCGGTTTAAAAGTCGGGGATGAAATTCTGTCTATTGACGGGCAAAACGCGAAAGGCCGCACAGACAATGCCGTACTGGAGTTTTTGCGTGGTTTTCCGGGAACACAAGCCAAAATTAAGGTGAGACGTCCCGTCGAAAATCAAGAACTCACACTTACCCTCGAACGCGCTGATGTCACCATTCCCAATGTGCCGCATTCAGGATTGGTGGCCGATGGCATCGGTTATGTCAATCTGACGGTGTTTACCCAGGAGGCCACCACTAATATCAGTAAGGCCATCAAGGAAATGAAGGCTAAAGATCCTCATCTCAGGGGGATAATTCTGGATTTGCGCAATAATGGTGGCGGCTTGTTAATTGAGGCGGTCAATATTGTTAATTTGTTTGTTCCCCGAGGTCAATTAGTAGTGGCCACCAAAGGTAAGGTGCCGGAGAAAAATAATGATTTTAAAACGGTAGCTACGCCGCTTGACGAAGAAATTCCTGTGGTGGTGCTCATCAATAAAAAAAGTGCCTCTGCATCGGAAATCGTTTCAGGTTCGCTGCAGGACCTGGATCGGGCAGTGCTGATGGGCCAACTCAGTTATGGCAAGGGCCTGGTCCAGAATACCGCTGATGTCGGTTACAATGCGAAAATAAAGCTGACTATTGCCAAGTACTATATTCCTTCAGGACGGTGTATTCAGGCAACACGTTATAAACACGGAGAACCGGTGGAAATTCCTGAATCTGAGCGTGCGCCGTTCAAAACGAAAAATGGCAGAACGGTATACGATGGCGGTGGAGTAAAACCAGATATTTATTTGCCGAAAGATACTGCTGCAGGCGTGGTAAAGGCTTTGCTGGATCAATTTATTGTTTTTGATTATGCTACCAAATTTGCTGCAGAACACCCTTCTATTGATTCTGTAGAGTTGTTTTCATTTAATGACTGGGCTGATTTTTCCAGTTTTTTAAAATCTAAAAATTTCTCCTATGAGTCCCATTCGGA
>JBILHQ010000160.1:0-14829 GCA_044350415.1 Saprospiraceae bacterium
TACCTGAAAGTGGATACCGTGACAACGACCAATGCGCTGCCGCTTGATCCGGAAGTCAATTTTGGTTTGTACCAGGCAGATATGGGTGAAATCCGCAGTCTTTGGACGGATGGTATCACAAAGTCACTCCCTAACGGTGAATCCGTGTTTACCCTTCGCTTCACCGCACTACAAGGTGGCAAAAACCTGAGTGATGTTTTGAAAATGGAAGATGATCTCTCTGCTACCTATGCACTGACAGATCAGCGGGATCAAGTTGCTGTAATGCTGTCGTTCAAAGGTCAGGATCAGCCAAATCATTCCAATCAATCACCGGTGTTGTATCAGAATACGCCGAATCCTTTCGATGAGGAAACCAGCGTACGCTTTGAATTGCCGGAAGCTTCCGATATTCAGTTGACGATACACGATGTGAACGGACGTTTAATCAATGAATTCAATGGCAATTATAGCAAGGGATTGCATGAGATACACTTTGAACGGGGTGAATTTGGTCAATACGCAGGTGTATTTTATTACACCCTTCGCAGTGGCGACTTTATCGCCACGCGCAAAATGGTGATCATTGACTAAGCGCTTGTTTGGGAATTAGTTTTGAGCCGAAAGCGAGCAAATTTTATTTCAGGCAAGGCAAAATTTGCAGTCGTATGCGGGCGATCCGACGTCCCATTTGAAACGGGATAACGCTGGTTGAAATAAAATTTGTCGGTTGCAGGCCAAAATCCAATTCCCGAACAAGCTCTAAGTCACGGAGATAGTTTAGGAGGTGACGATCATCCGGCATATTGTTATGCCGGAGATCGTCACCTTAATTTTAATCTGGAAACAGTTATTTTAAAAATCGGATCGATGTAGTGTGCGCTGCGCTTACGGTAGCCCCGACGGTTCCGACGGTTACGGACAACTGCGGTAACACGCTGACTCCAACCGGTCCTGTAACGGGCGGTACGTATGTTGACTGTGAGGGTACGATCACGTACACCTACACCTATATGGATTGCGAAGGCAACACGAACGACTCGGTGTACACGTACACGATTGACTACTCCGGTAGTTTGACGGCACCATCGAATGGTTCATCCACAGTAAGCTGCGTGGAATCCTGTTGGAGTTCACTCAGGGCAGCAGATTACGGGATATTTCTCGTCACTGCACAGGATCGATTGCTTCAGAACCAGCCCAATCCGTTTGGCACGTCTACGCAGATTGAGTTTGAGTTGGGAGAAGTCTGCGACGCGGTGTTGAGCGTATACGGTGCTCCGGTTGGAACCGATAACTGCTCCGGCGCAAGCACGGCACAAACAGCAGGACGAGAGATTTGCCTCCTACTTTACCTCGCACAAAGAGAAAGATTACAAAACACATATTCTAGAATTACTCACCAAAGGTGTTCACATAAAGGCTTACCTGCTGGATCCCGAATCGCAGGAGGCCAGTATTTATTTCACAGACAGAGGAAAAGTATAAAGTTCTGAAAATGAATCGATCGATGAAACGCCGAAGGTGATTGGCCGACTCAAAATACTCTCTGCTGAATTTGCCAGCCTGAATTTGAAAGGCACTTTCGAAATATATCTGATTCCGCCCCTGCCCGGAACTTTGCCTTGTCAAAACTGATTAACAGATACAGTACGGCAGGGTAATATTTCATCCATTTATTTTACTGGATTATTACAACTGCCTGCTCCTCGGACATGTAGTGTCCGCTACACTCCCTCGTCCCGCCTTGTCTCAGCCCAAAATAGCCTGCTCAAACTGTCCAGAACTTACTGCCTCCGGCACTAGACTTGTTATCGCCATTTTTCACATTTTAATTTTGTTTACAATGAGGAACACACTTAAGCGAGAAAAACCTTTGGTTCTTTATTTACTTTCATGCCGCCAAGGTGGGCTGTATAGTTACCCGAGCGAAGCCGAAGTACCAATCAATCGTAAATCACCTTCCGCTCATTTCCAGCAGCCATTTTTTTTAAAAAAAGCGGCTTGGTGGCATTGATGATATGTGTAATATCTGCTTTGTCTTTTTTCCCATTGACCATCATTTTTACAATTTTAACAAAATTCTGGGTAGATTCAATACTGGAACTGTGCGACTTTCGATTGCGGCTGAGGAAAGCGTTGAATGCTGAACAATTGGACAAAATACGTTCCGCGGGCTCCTGTAGTTCGTAGAAACTTTTGAGAATCAATGACCTGGCACGCATACTCAGGTGGACATCATTAAAGTTGGTTTGTTCCAATAAATCTAAAGTTGCTCTCGATTTTTTTTGAGCAGATAAAAGAAGGCCATTCGAAAGAAGGATAGCGTTGTCGTAATGCTCCCTGTTCAGCAAATGGCTGTGCTGCTCCATAAATAAACGGGCCCAATCAAAATCACCGACAAAACAGGCGAAATTGATAATATTGGTAAATTGAACGGCTGTCATTTTTTCCTTTTGAAAAAGCCCGACTGAAGACTGATTTTGTTCAGGTTGTGTGCCCGCTGCCATGTCACATCATCGTCACCACCCCTTATTTTATGGGCGCTATAGCTGCGAATATGAATCAGGATGGTATGTAATTCATTCCGTTCCAAAACATGTCCGTGTTCAAGTAATACGGACTCAACCACCTCATAGTGATTATCATCTTTGGTGATAATGAGTTGGTATAAAGAGGCGTACAATTGCAAAAGGAAAGACGAAGCCGCGTGTTTTTCCAGCAATTCAAAGGGTAATGGAAGGACACTAACGGGCTGCTCCGGCGTAAATTTTTTATTGAAGCCGATTATTTCACAGGCCAGTTTGAATTTGCTGATCGCATAAGCGATGTCCATATCATCGTTGCATTGCTGGAGCAAATCGCCATTACTTTTCTCCTTATTGTGGTGGAGGTAGAAGTAAAAAAGGTGATTGGCCACCATGCTGTTCATATAGTCGGAAACGCCTGATTTGACAGTATTGGCCACCATATCTTTCAATTCGGCGGCCACTTTATTGGATTCGGCATCAAGATCATGCGCTCTAAGGGTCCGGACTAAAAAGTACAACGCTTCAAATGACCGGCCCGACACTTGCTCCAATACTAAATAATTTTTAAGCCACTTCGTCAGATCAGGCAATGCATTAGGTATCTTTTTTAGGTCCACCGCTTTATCCACAGGGAATATCTTAGCGTATGCGTAATCAATATCCAACCGTTTTTCATCCTTGAAACCAGGGTAAAATTTTCGGATATAGTGAAAGATGGCTAAGGCCACGTTTTCATTCCGGTGTACCAGATTTAGGTATTTCTGGAAGTCGGAAACCTCTTTTTGGTTGAGCGACCGGAGTAATTTGATAAATTTTGAGGATTGTATGGCGATTTTAAGATAAATATGCGGGGAAAAAATAAAATTATCTAAATTTAATTGTAGGTACATTTTCTTAAAAAAGTGCAAAAATTTATTATACAATATTTTTAATATATATATATATATGTATTATTTTAATAAAAAAACATTTATCATTTTTTGAAACTATTATTCCACAAATATATACAAAATTTCACGGGGAAATAACCCCACAACATCTTTCTCCATCTCCATTATTCATTTAACCTTTGTCCCGTCAGACCATTGAAAACACCCTTCCCGCCAAAACGAAGAACCAATGGAGTAAGAATAACCGCTGTCAATCCCTATTGAGCAGCTCCAATAAATCAGGATTACACCTTTTTTTCATCGATCGGGCTAAGTACATTTTGGCCTGCTCTGCGTCTACGCCAGGTTTCTTACCGATCTTCTCTGCTTTTCGCCATCATTTGTTGGTTTTTAAAGTAAAAAAAATCATTTCCCTAAAAAAAGTCCTTCAAATATCCCACAAATTAAAATTCCCACTAACTTCGCCGTCCTAATCACAGTTCTGCACAAAGACTAACAATGACCATTGGTTTGATCAACGAGCGCCACGACTCCAGGGTGGCGTTAACGCCCACTAACCTCGCCAAACTGGCTGTCCCCGGACTATCCTTCCTTGTGGAGGCCGGCGCAGGCGAAAAATCCTTCTTCTCTGATGCCGAATATGCGCAACATGCGCGTTTAGTCGACAGAAGTACACTCCTTCAGGAAGCGGATGTTGTCATCAGCGTTCATCCTTTGCCGGTTGGCGACCTGCGGAAAGGGACTGTCGCTGTCTCCCAATTTCAACCATTTGCCAATACAGAAATCGCAGAATCGCTCAAAAATCAGGGCATTACCGGTTTTAGTCTCGATATGATTCCGCGCACCACCCTCGCTCAGGCCATGGACGTATTATCGTCGATGGCCGGTATTGCGGGATATCAGGCAGTATTGCTCGGCGCTACGGCATTAAGCCGGTTTATGCCGATGATGATGACTGCTGCCGGAACGGTGAAGCCCTCCAAGGTGCTGATCCTGGGTGCTGGTGTGGCAGGCCTGCAAGCCATTGCCACTTCCCGCCGTTTGGGTGCTGCTGTTGAAGCATTTGATACCCGGCAGGCGGCAAAAGAAGAAGTGGAAAGTCTCGGCGCTAAATTCGTGGAAGTGGAAGGTGCTGTCGACGATCGTGGTGCAGGCGGTTATGCCGTGGCGCAAAGCGAAGAGTTCCTCGCCCGCCAGCGTGCAGAAGTACAGGCCCGCGCAGCCAAAGCCGACTTGGTTATTTGTACTGCACAGGTGCGCGGCCGCAAAGCTCCCGTACTCATCACCGGCGAAACCGTCGGACAAATGCGCCCTGGTAGTGTAATAGTTGACCTCGCAGCTTCTACAGGCGGCAATTGTGAACTCACCCAGAATGATAAAAGTATTCAGATCAACGGCGTTACGATTATCGGCGACTCTAATCTTGCGGCACGAATGCCCCAGGATGCCAGTACCCTGTTCGGCAACAATGTCGCCAATTTCCTGAAACTCCTCATTGCCAAAGACGGCTCCCTTCAGACGGATTTCAACAACGAAATAGTCAAAGGAAGCTGCATTACTTTATAAAATATGCGGTATTAAGTATTTTTGACTGATTCAACTTATTGACCTGTAGATTAATACCTCATACTTAATACCTCATACCTCATACCTCATACTTAATACTTCATAAATGGCCTTTTTTTCATTTATTCACGAGCATCTCATGCTGATTTACCTGCTGGCGTTTTGCATCCTGCTGGGTATTGAAGTAATTTCGAAGGTGCCGGCAGTGCTGCACACCCCATTGATGTCGGGTGCTAATGCCATCCACGGGGTGGTGGTAGTGGGTGCCATTATTGTATTGTTTCAAGCCCGTCCCACCGATTATATCTCTATGGGGGTTGGTTTTGTGGCTGTGGTATTCGGCACTCTGAACGTAGTCGGCGGATTCGCTGTGACCGACCGGATGCTGGAAATGTTCAAAAAGAAAAAGAAGTAAACGATGCTACCCAACTATATTCTTGACCTTGTCTATCTGATCGCCGCCATTACGTTTGTTGTCGGCCTGAGAATGTTGAGCCACCCCGACTCTGCCCGCAGGGGCAATCAGGTGGCTGCTGTCGGTATGGCACTCGCCGTATTGGGCACTTTATTATTACATCCCACCTCGCAGCTCGATTTTGGGAACAACCGTATGATGAAACTGGCGCTGATTTATTCGGCACTCGCGATCGGCGGTTGGGCTGGCTGGCGGTCGGCTTACAAGGTAAAAATGACAGCAATGCCACAAATGGTATCGCTGTTCAATGGCCTTGGTGGCGGATGTGCTGCTTTGTTGGCCATTGCTGAAATGAAGTACCAGTTTGTACAACACCATCCGACTGCATCGGGGCTGTTGCTGGTGCTGTTCACCATGTTTTTTGGTGCCGTTTCGCTGACAGGCAGTTTGCTGGCATTTGCTAAATTAGAAGACCTTGTAAAAGATTCAGCTATTGTTTTGCCCCGCCACACCCTAGTGAACTTAGGGTTACTGGGCTTAATTCTGGGTTTAATCGCCTATATCGTCTTCGGTGCCGGTCAGTCGGGATTGATGTGGGGATTGATCCTTTTTGGTATTGCATTAGTGTATGGGTTTTCTTTTGTTGCGCCTATCGGCGGTGCAGATATGCCCGTGGTGATCTCCGTTTTGAATTCCTGTACCGGTCTTACGGCTGCAGCTGCGGGTATCATTTATGACAATCTTATTATGTTGGTGGGTGGTATTCTCGTAGGTGCATCCGGCAGTATACTCACGGTATTGATGTGCAAAGCCATGAACCGATCGCTCTCGAATGTACTGATCGGCAGTTTTGGTGGTGCAGCTGCTGGTTCTACTAAAACCGTTGGAGATCAGGCCATTAAAGAGGTTTCCGTAACTGATGCTGCGGTATTGCTCAATTACTCTCAATCTGTTGTAATCGTTCCTGGTTACGGTCTTGCCGTAGCGCAGGCGCAAAAAATATGCAAAGAACTCGACGAGTTACTTGAATCTAATGGCGTAGAAGTGAGTTATGCAATTCACCCAGTGGCTGGTCGTATGCCTGGCCACATGAACGTGTTGCTCGCCGAAGCTGATGTCCCCTATACTAAATTATTTGACCTCGAAGAAGCCAACGAACATATTCGGAAAGCAGATGTAGTCATTGTAATCGGTGCAAATGACGTAGTGAATCCTGCTGCCCTCGACGATCCGGGAAGCCCTATATACGGGATGCCTGTACTTGAAGTATGGGAAGCTAAAAACGTTATTGTAATGAAACGGAGTATGAAATCGGGGTACGCTGGTATTGAAAATGACCTTTTTTACCATGCTAAAACGCGTATGCTATTTGGCGATGCCAAAGATACCCTGCAGAAATTAACCGCAGAAATTAAAGCACTGTAAGATAAGAGCGAAGTATATGGTGCGATTGCAAGGATTTTACAATCGCATCCACAAAACTCGTGGGTTTATCTCCTAGGTTATAGCTTATTCATCGTACCTTTGCGGGCATGAGCGACGCGATCCATCACGAGTGTGGTATCACCCTGATACGGCTGTTAAAGCCCCTTGATTACTACCATAAGAAATACGGAACTGCATTCTACGGCATTCAAAAACTGCAGCTCCTGATGCTGAAAATGCGCAACAGGGGACAAGATGGTGCCGGATTAGCCACCATCAAGATCGATCCAGAACCAGGAACGCGGTATATCAGCCGCAAGCGCAGTAATGCCAATAATTATCTCGATGATCTGTTTAACATGGTGTGGGGTCGTATTGGTATGCTCACGCCAGAGCAACTTGATGATCCAAAATGGTTGAAAGAGAACTCCGCTTATGCCGGAGAGGTACTCATGGGACACCTGCGCTACGGTACCCACGGTGACAATAGTATAGAAAGGGTACACCCGTTTCACCGTCAAAATAACTGGATCTCCAGAAACCTGTTACTCGCCGGCAATTTTAATCTTACCAATGTCGATGAATTGTTCAGTGAATTGGTGGAATTGGGTCAATATCCTAAAGAAAAAAGCGACACCGTCACCGTACTCGAAAAAATAGGCCACTTCCTCGATGATGAAGTACAGCGCCTCCATACCTGGTTTAAGCCCGATGGTCATTCCAACCAGGAATTGAATAAAATGATTTTTGAAAGCCTTGATATTCAACGGCTTTTGCGCAGGGCCTGCAAAAAATTTGATGGTGGATATGTATTTGGCGGCATGATCGGTCACGGTGATGCCTTCATGGTGCGCGACCCTAATGGTATTCGGCCTGCATACTGGTATATGGACGATGAAATCGTGGTAGCAGCATCCGAACGACCCGCTATTCAAACGGTTTTTAATGTTCGTTTTAATAATATCCATGAACTGAAACCGGGGCATGCACTGGTTATTAAGGTGGATGGACGTGTAGAAGAAGTAGAATTCATCGACCAGCGCGAACAAACGTCCTGCTCGTTCGAAAGGATCTATTTCAGTAGGGGTAATGACCGCGAGATTTATATGGAAAGGAAGCAATTGGGGTCTCAATTGGCCATTCCAGCATTAAAAGCGGTAGATTTTGATATTAAGCATACTGTATTTTCCTATATCCCGAATACTGCCGAAGCTGCGTTTTATGGATTAGCGGAAGGCTTGGAACATGCCTTTAACGATTGGAAAAAAGAACAGCTGCTGAAAATGCAACAGGAAGGTACCCTTTCCCCCGAACAAATTATGGAAATCCTCAATGTCCATCCGCGGGTTGAAAAATTAGTGCACAAGGACGAAAAACAGCGCACCTTTATTGCCGACCACACCAAAAGGAGCAATATGGTAAGCTATGTCTACGATGTCACTTATGGTCTCATCGAAAATGATGTAGATGCTTTAGTGCTGCTCGACGACTCTATAGTGCGTGGTACCACCCTGCGTGATTCCATCGTCAGTATTACCGCAAGACTTAATCCCCGGAAAATTGTGGTACTTTCCAGTGCTCCGCAAATTCGTTTTCCCGATTGCTACGGGATTGACATGAGTAAATTGAAAGATTTTGTGGCTTTCCAGGCCATGATAGCACTGATCAAAGAAGCCCAAAAAGAGTATTTACTGGAGGAAGTATACCAACGCTGCAAGGCATCAGAAGCGCTTTCGGTAGAAGAAGTCTCCAACGAGGTGATTATTTTATACGAGCAGTTTGATTACGAGATGGTCAGTAAAAAGATTTCAGAAATCGTAACTCCTCCTGATATCAAAACAGAAGTGCAGGTAATCTACCAAAGCATCGAAGGCTTGCACAAGGCTTGTCCCAAAAACAAAGGTGACTGGTATTTCTCCGGAAAGTATCCAACTCCAGGCGGAAATCGGGTAGCCAACCGCGCCTTTATGAATTATATGGAGAATAATGACGCGCGGGCTTATTAATGGGTTATTAGTTATCAGTCGTAGAGTGGACCACAAGCATGACAGATATTGCGCTCCAACGCCCTGCTTGTGGTCCACTCTACGACTGATAACTACTTAACACTTAACTCTTTCAGTAGCTTCACTGCTTCAGCATTACCTAATTTAGCGGCAGCATTCAGATCCTTGCTAAAGTCACCTTTGCCGACCTGCCTACGGGCAATGGCACGGTAGAGAAGTGCTTCTGATTCCGACACTAATTCGATGCCCTCAACAGTATTAACAGCTTGGTTAAAAGCATCCAATGCAGGAGTTGTTTCGCCCATACCAAGGAGCGATTTACCTAATACAAACCAGGCACGGCGGCGGCGGCGGAAATTAGGATTTTCAGATTTAAAATCCCTTTTCAGGAATTGTTGCAGTTCAATGGCGGCTTCACTAAATCTTTTGGCGTGCAGAAGACATTCGCCCTTTTTCAGGCGGGACAACCAGAAAACGGGCTGCAATGGAATGGACCGTTTGATGGTATCCTCAAAATCCTGTGCAGCTGATTCCCACTCATTTTTGAGCATCCGGATTTTCCCTCTGCCATAATGTGGCTCCGGATTATTGGGATTAATATCGATACTTTTTGAAAAATCATAAAGAGCATCTTTATAATTGCCCAATTTATAATTGACATAACCACGGCGCTCGTAGGCCAGGGCATGGCGTTGATATTTCTCAATGGCACGGCTCAATGCTGCAGAGGCATCTTCCATCCCTCCATCTGTTTGGACCAGTTCACAGCCCAGCCAGTACTCCGTAATGGCTGCTTTATCCGTTTTAGGTTCCAGTATCAATTCCGATACCACCCCGGCGCTGATACACCAAGCCTGAATTTTGCCGACAACGGCAAACTGGACAATTTCTCGAAACAAATCGATTGTGCCGCGCCAGGCTTTCTCCGAGCCCATAAAAGTGGTGTGCGGTTGCGGAAGAGCTAGTGCAAGTTCCTCCTCAAAAAACACCAATTCCGGCTTAAACAGAATATCCGCCTTAAAGTAATTTTCCAAACGGGTAGCCCAGTGCTTGCTTGCAAAGTCGTAAGCACGCTGATTGCCAAATTCGAGACGGCCCTTGAAAATCATCTTCAATTGCGGTTGAGTGGGTTGCTGCATTTGCATCTGTGCCATAGTATCCTGCTATATATTGAGTTGCGTTATTTTCCTCCTGTGCTGTTTTCGGTTTAATGCAGGTACTTTAAACGAATAGTAACTGTGCCAATAAAACTATCGACGTCATTTTTGAGTCACTACTTTCCGCTGCATGATCGACACAAAAAAATAGCATTTCGTGTTGTGCCATCAAATAAGTTGAGCGCGTACAAATAAACGATTGCTGCAAAGCAACCTGAGTAATAAAAAATCTTAAAGACAAAAAAATGGAGGACCACTCTGATGGAGAGAAACAAAAATTCAGAGGCCCTTCCTTCGTTTTAACGGGAGTACAAAGTTATATAATGACGACTACTTTTTCCTAATTTAAGATGAATTATTTTTTATAAATTATTTGTTTTACTGATTTTAAAACAAATATTGTTTTAAAAGGGTTCCGTTTTTTATTAAAATACAAAATTTTATTATTATTTTCATGCCTAGCGCATTTTTGATTTTGAAATATTATCCGGTCGGGACGAGCCTCCTCCGAAAACCTTTTCTATATTAGCGCCGTATTTTACTAATTTTGTTATGTATACAGGCAAACGGCTCTTCGATTATCTCTATGAACAAGCCCAATACCACCCGCTCCAGCAAGCATTTGGTCAGCGGAGTACAACTGGTCGCTGGGAGTATTACAGTACCTCCGAAATGGTGCAGGTGGTGGAAGCATTGTGCCGCGGCCTTTTGCGACTGGGACTGAAACCAGGCGACAGGGTGGCGACGGTCATTTACAAAACCACGCCGGAATGGGTGGCGTTTGATTTCGCAACTCTTCGGATCGGCATCATCAATGTACCCATGTACCCTACTATCAGTTCGAGAGAATATGCTTATATTTTAAAGGAAGCAGGTGTACAGTATTGTTTTGCAGGCGACGGCGATTTATTAGACAAAGTAAAATCAGCTCAGGCACAGGCTCCGGAATTGCACACTATCTATTCTTTTTATAAGACACCTCAGGCTCCATGCTGGGATACCCTGTTGCTGCCGCCGGATGCTGGCCTTGATGCCGAAGCAACCCGGATCAGTGCTGCTATCCTACCGGAAGACATGGCCACATTTATCTACACCTCCGGGACCACAGGTAATCCCAAAGGCGTAATGCTTACACACCGCAACATTGTATTTAATGTGGAAACCATGCGGGCACTCCTGCCGGTAATACCCGGAGATAGAGGACTTAGCTTTCTGCCGGTAAGCCATGTTTTTGAACGTGCAGTCATGTATGCTTACACGGCTTATGGTGTTAGTGTTTCCTTTACCACGCCCGATCGGCTGGGAGGAGAAGAGGGCGATTTACAAGCAATCCAACCACATTTTTTTACGGCGGTACCCCGGCTACTTGAAAAGGTATATGAAAAAATTTATAACAAAGGGCTCGATCTTAAAGGGTTGAAACGCGCAGTATTTTTCTGGGCTATGGATATGGCCGACACTTGGGATTTTGATCAGCCCAAAGCCGGACTGGCAGCTTTGAAATGGAAAATAGCCGACAACCTGGTTTTCTCCAAATGGCGTGTAGCATTAGGCGGCCATATTAAAGGAATTGTGGTGGGTGCAAGTGCTTGCCCGGTGCGGGTCATGCGGGCCTTTAATGCGGCCGGAATACGAGTTCGGGAAGGTTATGGCATGACAGAATTGGCCCCTGCTGTGAGTTTTAGTCGTTTTGAAACTGGAGGCGCCCTGCTGGGAACAGTGGGGCAGGTCATTGCTGGTGTAACCGTTCAAATCGAACCATCGGAGGATTTTAAACCCGGAGAAGGAGAAATTCTGGTAAAAGGCGAAGGGGTTATGCAGGGCTATTATCTCCAGCCGGAAAAAACAGCTGCGGTTATCCGGATTGTTGATGGAGAACGGTGGATGTGTACAGGCGATGTGGGCAAATTAGTACATGCGCCAAACGGCAAAATATTTTTACAAATTACCGACCGCAAGAAGGAACTGCTCAAAACCAGCGGTGGCAAATATGTAGCTCCCACCCCCATCGAATCGGCACTTAAAGAACATCGTTTAGTGGAACAAGCGATGGTCGTTGGTGACAACCTGAAGTTCGTTTCCGTCCTGATTGTTCCATCAGTGGAAGGGTTGAAAGACTGGTGCCTTCATCACCATATTCCCTGGACCTCGCTGCCCGAAATGATCACCCACCCACGGGTAACGGAGCGGTATCAAATGCTGCTCGACCGCATCAACCCGCACTTTGGACATGCCGAGCAAATGAAAAAATTCGCTCTCCTGCCGGAAACCTGGGAAGCCGTTCGAACGAATGGCACAGAAGCAGAACTCACCCCCACGCTCAAACTCAAACGAAGGATAATTCTGAAGAAACATAAGAAGGTAATTGCGGCAATGTATGAAGTGAGTGTTTAGTGGTAAGTTGTTAGTCTCCACACCACTCACCACTCACCACTAAAACAATGTCCAATCACTTTTTTAATAACCGCTTGAAAGATCTTTCAGCGGCCTTCGACAAACTGATCGCCACCAAAAACAGTAAGCAGGAGCTGGGCAACGGTATTTATAACCGGTATGAGTATCCTGTGCTGACAGCGGCGTATACCCTCTTATTTTGGCGATACGACCTGAATCCTGTCACTAATCCTTATTTGATGGAGCGTTTTGGTATCAATGCAGTTTTTAATGCAGGAGCGATCAAATGGCAGGGTAAATATTTGATTTGTGCGCGGGTGGAAGGCATGGACCGAAAGTCATTTTTTGCTATCGCTGAAAGTCCGAACGGGATTGACCATTTCCGGTTCTGGGATTACCCTTGCACCATTCCGGAGACGGGGATTCCCGATACCAATATTTATGATATGCGTCTTGTGGCACACGAAGACGGGTGGATTTATGGCCTGTTTTGTACAGAAAGGAAAGATCCCAATGCGCCGGCCAGCGACACCTCCAGTGCGGTAGCACAATGCGGCATCGTACGAACCAACGATTTAGTTCATTTTGAACGTTTGCCCGATCTGAAAACCCCTTCTTCCCAACAGCGGAATGTGGTGTTGCACCCCGAATTTGTGCAGGGGAAATACGCCCTGTACACCCGACCCCAAGATGGGTTTATTGATACCGGTGCTGGTGGAGGTATTGCAATAGGCTTTGCCAGTTCGATGGAAGATGCCGTCATTGATAAAGAGGATATTGTAGATGAAAAGCGCTATCACACCATTTATGAAGTGAAAAACGGACAAGGCCCTGCGCCCATTAAAACCCAATTCGGGTGGTTGCATCTGGCGCATGGCGTAAGGAATACGGCGGCCGGATTGCGGTATGTTTTATACCTGATGATGACAGATTTGGCCGATATCACCAAAGTCATTCATAAGCCTGCGGGATATTTTATTGCGCCCGAAGGCGATGAACGGGTAGGCGACGTATCCAATGTTGCCTTCTCCAACGGATGGATTCTGGATGATGATGGAGCAACGGTCTTTATTTATTATGCTTCTTCCGATACGCGTTTGCATGTGGCAACGTCCACATTGTCACAATTGGTGGATTATTGCAGGAATACATCCGAAGATGGTTATCGCTCTGCGGCGTCGGTGGAGACATTGAAGCATATTATTGACAGGAATAAAATGGTTGGGGCCACAGGCAGACCCACGGTATAAGATTAATCAAAGGTAGTTTTGGGGGCATGCTTCTGAATAGAGCGAGTAGAGGGATGCTCCATGCAGTAACCCTTCTGCGCTTGCATATTCCTTGTTGCCGTAAAAAAACAAGCATCCCCCAACAAGATACCACGCCCCGTTTTTCTATCTTTGTTCCGGCAAAACCACAGCATTGTTTTTATGAAATTTCTCTGTTTTTTATTCTTTTTTTCGTTCTTTTTCAGTTGTAACAGTAGCACTGATTCCAATTTTAAAAAATTAGATGCTGAAGATACCAATATCCATTTTATCAATAAAATTGAAGAAACCGAAAATGATAATGTGTTGAATTACGAGTATTTCTACAATGGGGGAGGAGTAGCAGCCGCCGATTTTAATAATGATGGGTTGATGGATTTGTATTTCACGGCCAACTTGGGCAACGATAAATTATATATCAATAAAGGAAACCTCACATTTGAAGAGGTGGCCGAAAAAGCAGGTATTGCCTGGAAACGGGAATGGAAAACCGGGGTGACGATTGTCGATATCAACAATGATGGCTGGCAGGATATCTACGTCTCGGTCTCTGCGAATATTGAGCATCCGGTATTGCGACGCAATAAACTCTATATCAATATTCCCAATCCGCCCGGTGGAGGCGTGAAATTTATAGAAAAAGCTGCCGAATACAACTTAGACCTTTACACTTATACTACCCAAACTGCCTTCTTTGATTATGATAATGACGGCGATCTGGATGCGTATGTACTGAACCACAATGTAAAAGATTTCAAACGGTTTGACGTGGAAGCCGTCCATTTTATGAGGGATTCGTTGGCGGGTGACCGGCTGCTGCAAAACAACAACGGAAAATTCGTGGACGTAAGTCTGAAGGCCGGTATCAAAGGCAACCCGATTGGTTTTGGACTTGGCATTCATACAGCTGATATCAACAACGACGGCTGGATGGATATTTATGTTTCTAATGATTATCTGGAAGATGATTATCTCTATATCAATAATCATGACGGCACTTTTACCGACCAGATCAAAGCAATGACCAATCATATCAGTTATTTCTCCATGGGAAATGATATTGCGGACATTAATAATGATTTGTTGCCGGATATCATGTCAACTGATATGCTCCCGGAAGACAACAAACGCCAAAAACTACTTTTCGGTCCTGATAAATATGAAGCTTATCTCTCTATGCTGCGGAATGGTATTCAGC
>JBILHQ010000329.1:0-4754 GCA_044350415.1 Saprospiraceae bacterium
TCCGGCACACCTGAATTCGACCTTACAAGGGCCTTTTATTTTAAAATCGGATATACCCGGGAGGCGGTCATTAGAGACTTTTGGAAAGACGGAGATGATAAAGTTACCTTTTGGAAAAAACTCGGGTAAACCCATTGGGTGAGGCGAACAAGGGACCCAAATGAGCCTGCTTCAAGATGTATCAAATTGATTTGAGTGCGTGACAGAATCAGGGCATTAAACCCGCAACCCCTTATGAGGCTAATGATTACCCCTGTTTCTGTTTTTTTAACAGCAATATTTTAAGCAATATTATTCATTAAAAAATAAATGCCAACAATCGTCCAGGTTCGCAGTCACGGGTTCCCTCTTTGAAGGGGGCTAGGGGGATGACTCGCTCCGTATTTTTATGTAAGTTATTCATTAACAATGCTTTATTAGGCTAATCATCCCCCTGCCCCCTTCAAAGGGGGAACCCGACCATGCGAACCAGGATACTTTATGCTTTTTATTTTTGATGAGGCTTACTTGTAAACCTCCTCTTTTTAACCTCTTAGTTACTCTATAAAGTAGGTAAAGTAATCGTTCGCCCTACAGAGGCTGGGGAGTTATCGCCCCGATTATGTCACCCAATCAATTCATTTGAATTTACGCCTACAATCACTTCATTTCGTCTACCGAATATTTAATGCAACCACATATTCAGGTGCTGATGTTTGGATTCGTATTTCTGAATTATCGGGTTTTGGCAAATTCTTTTTCGATGAATAAGATAAAGCGCATACTTCCTATGATAATAAGTATTCTCCTTCGTTAATTATTTAGCAACATCACCTGGTTCGCTTACTTTCATTACGGGTATATAGAGCATAATGTTAGTACCAATCATTATGAAAAGTGCGCCAAAAATTTCCAATGTAAAGGCTGACTTATTCATGGCATAACTGTTCCAATCCCTATTGCCAAACCCAATAAAACGCGTATAAGAACAATTTGGTCGTTGCCCAATAGCTGTTGCTTAATGTTGGATCGAATTGTTTCAATGCCACAAAGGTGAAGTCATTTGTTGCCCAAAACCTTATACAATTATGGAAAAGAGTTACATCATTCACACACGATCTGAGTCAGAATGCAGCGAAATTGTTAGGATTGTTGTGACACGTTGCTAAATATCCTAGTGCCTCGTAATTTGGAAATATGACCCGACCATCTGCATATTTGCCGCTGCACCGCCATCATCAACCAATTCCTATTAAAATCAATATTCCTTTGATTTTCAGGAGCCTTCCAATGCGCACGCAGGAGTCTTTGATACAATGGATCCAATATTGATTTTTAACCAACCTAAATATAATGATGCTTACCAATAACGACTATTCCAAAATGACCAATGAAGCATTATTGGCTGAAGAGAAAAAAATGCAATCCCAAAAAATTACCACTGCCGTACTCATCGGTGTGGTGATGGGTATCGCTGTTTACGCTGCTGCAAAACATAAAGGCTTTATCCTAACGATCATTTTGCTCGTTGTTGCTTATCTGATAGGTTACCGGTATTCCCAAAACGGGAAGAATATTCGGGCGGAAATAAACCATTTTGCATCCACAAAGAAAAATAAAATTTAATTTTGCGCCATGCAAAATCATATATTGAGCAAACCAGAACGTGACTTTGTTGAGATTGAAAATGAAATCACTGCGGGTGTTTATTCCACGAGCGTACAAGTCGTCAAATGGATAAAAGAAACCTTTGAGATTGAGTACAGTGAAAGGGGCGTTCAGCGCATATTGAGAAAACTAGGCTTCGTTTATAAAAAGACCACAGTAGTTCCTTGTAAAGCAGATTTTGTTGAGCAAAAGCGAAAAAAGTCATTCATCTCACTTTTTATCCAAATTTTAAGGAGTTGAGGGAGGTAATTCACCGATTCTTCGACAATATCAAACCATACAAAGCGGAACTCATAACCCTCATGCGGCCAAATTTTCAACGGTTTTCGGGCGCCCCGATTACCTGAACAGCCGTCAAATCCACTTTGCGGTGGCTATAATTAATACCCCAACCTTTGCCGCATGGCAAATGCGTTAACACAATACAGGGGTAAAATCTACACAAAACATATAATTTAAAATATTTATGTTTTTTTTTGCAAGCAACCATCCCCCACCAGTAATCAAACCCCCGAAAAACGATGGTGGTGATCTATCTGCTACAAAGATGTTGCCCCTATGAAGCAGGTGGTGTTATTGCCTTTCCGAAGTGGCAGTCGCATTGTTTGGTTAAAAAAATAGTCACAAGTTATGAGCAAGTATTGAAATTGATAAGTGCATTTGGCGTCAGCCGCAGCTTTTTTCGGTACTCGGACAGTGTTATGTACAAGGGCTTACCAATCCAGGGATAAAGAAAAGATGTGGGTAATCGTTAGCCCTGTCAGGGGCTGGAGTTTTGGTGCCCCGATTTTGTCACGCACTCACCCCTTTAAGGCAAGAATTGACATTTTATCGAAATAAATCCCGCCGTTATGCAACTATGATGCATTTTTGCAGCCCTCAAACGATATTTACTAATCGTTTTTGCCAAAAATATTCTTTTTTTACATGAA
This sequence comes from Saprospiraceae bacterium, assembly GCA_044350415.1. Classification (GTDB taxonomy): domain Bacteria; phylum Bacteroidota; class Bacteroidia; order Chitinophagales; family Saprospiraceae; genus M3007. Next base: position 2,580 of record JBILHQ010000329.1, read on the forward strand.
ATTATTGTTAAGTTTATCCTTCGTCGCTTGTTTTGTGGCCGGAATCCAGGCGCAAAATCTGCCTACCGAAATGTCGTTTTCTTACGACGGCCATCAATTACTGACCGGAAAATCAGCTTCCACTGGCGGCGGGCTATATGATTCCAGCATCATCCGGAATGTTTACCTGGATTTTTCGCAGGCCAATTACTGGACTTTACTGACCAATAATTATACTTCGAAAACAGATATCCCCGCTACCATGACGGTGGATGGCGTCGTATATGACAGCGTGGGCGTTCGGTTTAAAGGGCAAACCTCTTATTCTATGAACAACACGCAAAAGAAATCTTTCAACATCACGATGGATTATGCGAAGGCCGGACAGGATCTCATGGGGTACAAAACGCTGAATTTTAACAATGCTTTTCAGGATGCGTCTTTCCTCCGGGAGGTGTTTTACCAGCACCAGATTCATCGCCATATTCCAGCCGCAAAGTCGAACTTCATTCACTTGTACCTCAATGGCTTAGACTGGGGTATTTATCCGAATGTGCAGCAATTAAATAAAACTTTTTACGAAGAGTGGTTTTTGAGCAACGACGGTGTGAGCTGGCGTGCTGACCGGCCCGATGGCACTGTTGGCGGCGGTGGACCAGGCGGCGGCGGACCCGGATGGGGCGATGGTACTGCTGGATTGAATTACCTCGGTGCTGATACCTCTTCCTACAAGACCTATTATACACTAAAAAGCAGCGGTGTCGAAAATCCATGGGACCTGCTTGTGGAAGCGACGTTTGCATTAAATAATACGGCAACGGCTGATTTGCCATCAGTTTTGCCAGGATACTTAGACATCGACAGAACGCTTTGGCATTTGGCTTCCGAAATTGGGTTCACCGATGATGACAGTTATGTGTACAAGGGAAAAATGGATTATTACCTCTATTATGAACCTGAAACTGGTCGAATCACCCCCGTTGAATATGATGGTAACAGTTCGATGGAGACGAATTTTGCTACTTCCTGGTCGCCTTTTTACAACCAAAATAAAGTCAATTACCCGTTACTGAATAAAATACTGGCTGTTCCGCAATGGCGGCAACGGTATTTAGCACACCTGCGCACCATCATGAATGAAGAGATGAATCCGACGGTATGCGGCGCTATGCTGGATAATTATAAATCGATGATTGATGCTTTGGTGGAAGCAGATCCGAAGAAAATATACTCGTACGCGCAATTCAATACAGAAGTAACCACCCTGAAAAACTTCTTCACCACCCGGCGCAATTATCTCCTGTCGAATGCAGAAGTCAGTCAGGTGGGACCAGTGATTGCCGAAGCCAATTTGTACAATGTTGCCGGTGGCCAGTGGGCAAAACCTGTTGCAGGTGAAACACCTTATGTGACCACTGCTGTCACTTCCGCCTCAGGTATTTCCAGCATAAAACTCTACTATTCTGCTGAATTATCCGGCAATTTCACAGCTGTGGATATGCTGGATGATGGACAGCACCATGACGGCGCTGCCAACGACGGACTTTATGGGGCCAGTTTGCCTGCGCAAACTGCTGGTACGTCCGTGCGTTTTTACGTCGAGGCAGCTGCCAATAATACCGCAAAATCAGTCAGTTATCTACCCACAGGGGCCGAACACGATGTGTTTATTTACCAGGTACAACCCGAACTGCTTGCAGGCCCTGTAGTCATCAATGAGGTGTTGGCGATCAACAACTCCATCGTACAGGACCCACAGGGAACGTATGAAGACTGGATTGAATTGTACAATACTTCTAACCAGGCCATAGACCTGAGTGGCTATAACCTGAGTGATAATGCGGCTAATTTAGCCAAATTTGTAATGGCTGCAGGCACTACTATCGCTGCGAACGGTTACCTTATTTTCTGGGCGGATGAAGACGGTGTTGATGGCCCGGAACACTGTAATTTCAAACTGGCTGCCACCGGAGAAACCATTTATTTGACCAATACGAATCTGTTGGTGCAGGATCAGGTAACATTTGGCGCACAAACTGCCGATAAAGCGTATGCGCGTTCACCCAATGGCACCGGGAATTTTGTCGTTCAAGGTCCTACTTTTAACGCCAACAATAACACATCGGCGACCAATGACCCGGCTGCTGCGGATGACGGATTCAGGATAGTGCCGAATCCGGCTGCCGGCAGGGCATA
>JBILHQ010000161.1:0-14799 GCA_044350415.1 Saprospiraceae bacterium
TTCGTATTTCCCGGATGCAGTATGATCGCATCAAATCCAGGTTCTTTCACGTCCCTCCGCCCAAACAAGCAGCGTATACGCCGATGGATCCTTATTACGCTATTCTCGGTGCCATACCTTCCGATACCTTAGAGGTGATTAAACAAAAATACAGGGCGCTTGCTTTGAAATGGCACCCCGACAAAATAACGGCTACCGGTGCTTCGTCCGATGCGCAACGCCATGCGAAAGAAAAGTTTCAGCAAATTAATGAGGCTTACGAACGCATTTCTGAATCAAAACAACGCCCGTCCTCCCGATCATGATCAAACGTATCGTCAAAATGACATTCCGCACCGACCAGGTCAATACTTTCCTGAACGATGTATTCGCGCACAGCAAGGACGCCATCAGGGCATTCCCGGGATGCCGGAGTATGGAACTCCTGCGGGATACCAATCAGCCGAATGTGTTGTTTACTTTCAGTGTTTGGGAGTTGCCGGATGATTTGGAGTTATACCGCCAATCACCTTTATTTCAATCTACCTGGGCAAAAACAAAAATACTCTTCGATGACAAACCACAGGCATGGTCTGTCACCGTGGAAGATGCACCGATACCATGAAAAAATACCGGAATGTTTCCTTAATATTGCTTTGTTTGCCTGTGCTGTTGCTCACCTCTTTTTACTGGGAAGCACCACAGGAGAGTTGCCCGTTTGATCGGCCGGAATGGGGTTTTTTCGGCCATAAACGGATTAACCGGATGGCTACCCTCACGCTGCCACCGGAAATGATGGTGTTTTTTAAACCCAATATTGATTACCTCACTGATCACGCTGCCGACCCCGACATGCGCCGCTATGCGGTCAATTGGGAAGCACCCCGTCATTATATCGACCTGGATGAATATGGTGAAACGGCAGGACAATTGCCCCGGACCTGGCTCGAAGCGTTGATGACGTACGCAAAAATAAAAGGCCTCAACGCTGCTGGTGATACGATGGCTGTTTATTCCGGTACTGCCGGATATTCCGAAAAACAATTGGGCAACTGGAAATCTTATTTTGCGAAAGAGGTGCTTTATCGCTTTTCGTCGGATGATAAATCGCTGAACGCCGATTCGTTGAATTCGTTTGTCCAACGCAATGGGTTTGCTTTCCCTGCCCTGCAATCTGCCTTTTTTACAGAATCGCTTTCTGCCCACGGTATTCTTCCCTGGAACCTCCAGCAGATGCACAAACGCCTGACCAAAGCATTCCGCGACCGTGACAGCCAGTTGATTCTCAAATTGTGCGCCGATATCGGGCATTATATTGGCGACGCACATGTTCCGCTGCATACCACCAGCAATTACAACGGACAAAAATCGAATCAATATGGTATCCACGGTTTTTGGGAAAGCCGGATCCCGGAACTTTTTGCCGATGAACAATATGATTATTTCGTAGGGAAACCGGAATATATTGAATACCCCACAGACTATTTCTGGAAAGTGGTGACGGATAGTCACCTGCTGGTAGACAGTGTATTGCATGTGGAATGGGCATTGAGAAGTGCCATTCCTGCCGATCAGCAAATGTGCCCCGATTTGCGCCAGGGCTCCCAGGTACTTACGCAATGCCGCGATTTTGCGGCCGCTTACCAGCAAAATATGCGTGGAATGGTGGAACGCCGTATGCGCGCTGCTGTCCATGCGGTATCCTCGGTTTGGTATTCGGCCTGGCTGGATGCCGGCGCTCCCGACTTGTCTCATCTCGATGGCCCCATGGCTTCCGATACAGAGAAAAAAGAGGAGGAAGAATTATTGAAGGGATTTCACGGTGGGAAAATTATCGGCCGGCCGGAGGAAAATTAGCGGATCTTTCACCATTGTAATTTATTCATAAAAAATGAAAATAGAAATCTGGTCGGACGTAATGTGTCCGTGGTGTTATATCGGCAAACGTAGGCTGGAAACAGCCCTGGCGTCATTTGATCATGCGCAGGAGGTGGAAATTATCTGGAAAAGTTTTCAGCTCAATCCCGATATGAAAACCGATCCTTCCAAGTCCATCAACCAATACTTAGTGGAGGCCAAAGGCTGGACACTCGATTACGCCCGGCAGGTAAGCGAAAATGTGACCAATATAGCAGCAAGGGAAGGTCTGGAGTACCACCTCGACCAATCTGTGGTCGCCAATTCATACGCTGCACACCGGGTGCTTCAAATGGCCAAGGCGCAGGGTTTAGGCGATGCCCTTAAAGAAAGATTGCTCCACGCCTATTTTACAAAAGGTAAAAATATCGGTGATCACAAAGTGCTTATCGAATTGGCTGGCGACGCTGGCCTGGAGCCTAAAGCAGTACAGCAAATGTTGTACACCAACGAATATTGTGATGAAGTGGATCACGATGTGGAGGAAGCCCGTGAATTGGGAGCTCGTGGCGTTCCGTTCTTCGTTATCGACCGCAAATACGGTATTTCCGGCGCGCAACCAGTGGAAGTATTTACCGATGTGTTGAATCAGGTTTGGACAGAATCCCATGCAGCAGTGGCGGACGGGGATGTTTGTTTGCCGGGAGAAGACTGTTAGGAAAATGAAGATGTAAAGGCGGCTGTATCGTTACAAAATAACAACACATGAAATTTATTTTATTAGTCTCCATTATTTTTTTCACTGCTTGTGGAAAATCTCCCGAACCAGTACCGCTGCCTCCGGACTATTGGGGAGAAGTAAGTGCTGAACGCAATGGCCAATTATGGACTGCTCACCCTGCGTGTTTTATTGATTTAATCGATAAAACCAATTTAGTTATATCCATTGATTCTTTTCAAACAGGCGCATATTTGAAGGAATCTCTTTCATTATACGATATTCCCCCAACTCCAGGTACCTATCGGGTGTATCGACGGGAAGCTGCTAATCTTAAAAAACTAAATTCGGCATTGTCAACTTGGGAAAGTGATACAAGTACAGGGCTTTATCAATTAGTCGAAGCTGACAGTAATACCAATCGGGTAACGCTGTTCTCCTATGATACCATTTCAAAAGAAATCAAAGGTTCCTTTAACCTGACTTTTTGGGCTAAAGACAAACCATTTCCAAGCTACCCGGACACGATCAGGCTTAAAAATGGGAAATTTCATGGAAAAATACACCAATAAGTTATTAGGCTTTATCTTTATTGTTCCAATCATCTAAACGTACCATGCCAGTTTCTCTTTTCCATCGATTTTTTACACTCTCTCTTTTTTGTGCCACCCTTTTTGCCTGTCAAAATGCAACCAAAGAATCCACAGTAACTGCCGAAGGCAATGCGGGATTTGTGGCCAATCCGCAACCCGTTACTAAACGGGAAGAAGTGCCCACTTTAAAAATCGGTTCTGCCGCTCCGGATTTTAAACTTCCGGGTACCGATGGCAAATTCTATGCACTCAGCGATTTTGCAGCCGCCAAAGTATTAGTGGTGGTATTCACCTGCGATCATTGCCCAACCGCGCAGGCTTACGAAGACCGGCTGATCGCTGTGGCCAATGATTACAAGGCCAAGGGGGTGGACGTGGTGGCCATTTCGCCCAATAGTCCACTCGGATTATTGTATGAGGAATTGGGTTATACTGACCTGAACGATGATTATACAGAAATGAAAATTCGGGCAGGCAATAAAAAATTCCCATTCCCATATCTCTATGATGGTGATAATGAAGCAGTTTCGCTCCAATACGGCCCCGTTGCCACGCCCCATGTTTTTGTATTTGACAAAGACCGCAAACTCCAGTATGCCGGTCGGATGGATGCCGTTGAAAAACCAGGCAAGGCCAATGCAGAAGACCTGCGCGCGGCATTAGATGCGATGGTGGAAGGTAAAATCCCTGCCGTCCAGGAGACCAAGACCTTCGGATGTTCCACCAAATGGGGTTGGAAAATTGAATACAATGAAAAATCCGAGAAGGAATGGAACGACAAACCGGTCACACTCAAAGAATTAGACGTGAATGGCGTAAAAGCATTAGTCGCCAATAACGACTCGAAAAAACTGCGCCTGATCAATGTTTGGGCGTCCTGGTGTGGGCCGTGTATGCGGGAATACCCTGACTTTATTGTCCTTCAGCGGATGTATGGTGCACGCGACTTTGAGTTTGTCTCTGTAGCAGCGGACGATCTGGCTAAAAGAGAAAAAGTGAATTCATTTTTGCAGGAAAAACACTCGGCAGTGCCCAACTACCTGTTCGCGAATGAAGATAAATATGCGCTGATCGAAGCAATCGATAAAAATTGGAATGGCGCACTTCCATATACCTTATTAGTAGAGCCAGGCGGGAAAGTAGTGTGGTCGCACCAAGGCGATGTGGATTTCTACGCCCTCAAAAAAGCGATTGTAGAAAATCCCATGATTGGAAGATATTTTTAATTGACGATTGATTCGATTTACGATTATACAAGAGTCCTTAAATATTGCCATCATGCAGTTAAAGCCGGAATCTTGAATAATCGTAAATCGAATCAATCGTAAATCAAAAATCAATTAATGCCAAATGTCTTTTTAGAAAAATGGGCCGGGCGTGGAACAAATGCCCCGTCGGCCAAATCTGTTTGATCGTATGTTTCTGTAGTGAACTGAACGGTATGGTCACTGGCCGGACTCAAACCTTGTAACCGGTCCAATTCCAGGGCCAGAATGTCCAGTGACTCTACGATATTGGGCAACGGGCGGTCAATAATCATTCGGATAACCCCTTCTGGATCAATGATTAATGCTAGACGCTCCAATCCCGGCTGCGGGCGTCGGCCTGACGCCAAACCAAACATCCGTGCGATACGGAAGTCCAGGTCTTCGATGACTGGGGCATTCATATAAATGCCGATAAAACGACGGGCCTTCTCCGACCATTCATTGTCGGATGGTAATTCTTCATTACAAAGTGCCAACACTTTGGTGTTCCGGTCATTCAACCAGCGTTCTTTTTTGCCCAGAAAGGCGGAAAACATGGCCCAACACGAAGTAAAATTAGCTGGATGCGCAAAAAAGACACACCAGCAACCGTTACTGTATTCCGGGAATCGAACGGTCCCTTTTGCTGTTTCCACTTCAAAAGACGGGGCGATATCGCCAACTTCAGGTAATTTATTTTGATCAGATTGCATGATGATGGACTGTTTGGATTACAAATGTAGGGGAATTTCATTAATAGCAGTTAATCAGCTATCAGTTAAGTAGTTACCAGTCGTAGTGTAGTCCGTAAGATTGGGGATTCCTGATTTCCGATCGCCCTGCTTGCACTCTACGCTACGACTTATAACTACTTAACTAATAATTACTTAACCACTTGCACCTGCTTCACGTCGATCTTTACTTTCCCGGTCCGCAATTGCACCGAATAAAGCCCTGCGGGTAAATTGCCAAGGTTAATTTGTTGGGTGCTCGAAGCATTCAACTGGAGCGTGGAAACCTGACGGCCATTTTGGTCGGTAACGGTGAGTGGTGAAGGCCAGATCCTGATTATCGCTATACGTGAGGGTAAGATTGCCTTTGGTGGGGTTGGGGCTGATCCCGAAACCAATGGATACTGCTGTAGTTGTTTTGGCCAATTGTTCCACCTCTTTGGCATCAAAAAGGCTCATTAAGTCTGGCATCAGCAAGGGGTAAATAATTGCCCACTTGTAATTTTTGAAGACATTCGTTATCTTTGCAGCAGAAAGATCACCTAAAACGCAGACTGCGTTCCATACCGTAATTAATTCATTTTTTATGCTGCAATCCAATCCACAACTCGAACTGGCGTTCGAGTACATCCGTAACACCAACAAAAATATTTTTCTCACCGGCAAAGCTGGTACAGGGAAAACCACTTTTTTACACCAGGTAAAAAAAGAGGACGTCAAACGCATGGCTGTTGTGGCTCCCACAGGGGTGGCTGCCATCAATGCTGGCGGAATGACCATTCATTCCTTTTTTCAACTACCGTTTGGTCCCTATTTACCCGGCACCACGCACGATGAGACCCGGCAGCGAAAATTTACCCGCGAAAAAATCCGCCTTATTCAAAGTCTTGATTTACTGGTGATTGACGAAATCAGTATGGTGCGCGCTGATGTCTTAGACGGCATTGATGAGGTGCTGCGGCGCTACCGCGACTTTTATAAACCATTTGGTGGCGTGCAATTGCTCATGATCGGCGACCTGCACCAGTTGCCGCCTGTGGTGAAAGACGACGAGTGGCAGCTGTTGCGCGAACATTATCCAACACCGTATTTTTTTAGTAGCCATGCCCTTCGGAAAACCAATCCGGTTGCCATAGAACTCAAACATATTTACCGGCAATCTGACGATACGTTTATCAAATTACTGAATAGGGTTCGGGATAATAAAATGGACGAGGAGACATTGGCTGCTCTCAACAGCCGTTTTGTTGCTGATTTTCAGCCCACCAAGGAGCAGCCGTATATTACGCTCACCGCCCATAATCAAGCTGCCAACGATATCAATTTCCAAAAATTAACAGAAATTCCGGGTATAGCCATACCATTTAAAGCAATTATTGAAGGCGATTTTCCGCGGCATGCCTACCCCACAGAGGAGGTGCTGGAGTTTAAAGAGACTGCGCAGGTGATGTTTGTAAAGAATGATATTTCCCGCGAAAAACGCTATTATAATGGAAAAATCGGGCAAATTATTAAAATTGACGAAGGCATAATTTATGTTAAGTGCCCCGACGACGACGAAATCGCGGTTGGGCAGGTCGAATGGCAAAATATCAAATACACGTTGAATGAAAAGACCAAGGAGGTGGGAGAAGAGATTTTGGGGACTTTTATTCAGCATCCGCTCAAACTTGCCTGGGCCATTACCATTCACAAAAGTCAGGGTCTTACCTTCGAACGCGCCATTATCGATGCGCAGGCCGCTTTTGCACACGGGCAGGTTTATGTGGCACTGAGTCGCTGCAAAAGTTTTGAGGGTATTGTTTTGCGGTCTAAAATCATTTATTCCAGTGTAAAAACGGACTCTACTGTTAAAAGTTACACGGAAGAGGCCGATAAAAACACGCCCGATGAGCAGCACCTCACGCAGTCCAAAAAGGAGTTTCAACAGGCATTAATAGTGGAAATGTTTCATTTCAGGCATTTACAAAAGCTGTTCGAACAAATGTTCCGGATCTTGCTGGAACATGAAAATACCCTTCATCCCGATGCCTATCAGGTATTTAAAAGGGCTGATGCAGATGCCGTAGCGCAGGTGTTTTCGATGTCTGAAAAGTTTATAACGCAGTTGCCGGTATATTTCCAACAGCCTGGTTTGCCCGAGGATAATCCGGAATTAATTGCCCGAGTACAGAAAGCAGGGGAGTGGTTTTCTACGCAATTGCAACAAATATTATTGCCGCAGCTGAAGTCTATCCGTTTTATCACCGATAATAAGTCGGTTTTGAAAGCGGCTATAGAGGCACTCGACCAGATTTACAAAGAAATATTCATCAAAAATGTTTGTCTGGATGCTTTGCAACCCACATTTTCGGCACAGCGCTATTTACGATTAAAAGCGAATGCCGAACTGGATTACAAAGCGATTCAACAAGTGCCCATGCCCGCTACTGCCGGTACCGGTGTGCCGAAAGGCGTCACGCATCCCGAATTATACCTGAGCCTTAAAAAATGGCGCGACGATCTTGCCGCGGATGGTAATCTGCAGGCCTATGAAGTATTACCCACCAAAGTTTTGTTAGAAATCGTTCATTATCTGCCGGTTACCTTACCCGCTTTGAAGAAAGTAAAAGGTTTCGGGGCCACTAAAAGTAAACAATTCGGGGCAGATATTATTCGTATCATCCAGGATTATTGCATCCAAAAAAAGGTGGGTATGGTTCCGGCGGCACCATTAATTCCACCACCACCCAAACAGGATACGAAAAATATTAGTTTTGACCTTTTTCAATCCGGCAAAACTATCGATGAAATTGCCGCTGAACGCACTATGGTTCGGGCAACTATAGAAGGGCATCTCGCGCATTTCATCGGGTTGAAGCAACTCGATATTTTCCAACTGATGGCGTCCGAAAAAGTGCGCGCAATTGAAGAATATATCAATGAAAATCAGCCAGCCTCCAACGCCGAAATCAAGTTACATTTTGGCGATGACTATTCCTATAGCGAAATAAAGATGGTTCAACAATTTATGAGTTATGCGTTATAAGTTTCGTGATGCCCTCCGTAGGGTATTTCGTAGACAAGAACCAATTCTTAGCGTAATGATTATTTTGTCTGACATAGTTTTTTGAACAATATTTTGAATAATCTACGGTATGTGGAGCAAGGGGAAGTGGAGGGGAGTAAGCAGATGGTGGTGGTAAAAAATCGTTCCTTAGTACTGCGTGAGTATATTGATACGGCCATAAATGTACCTGAAAATCTGGAAGTTGTTTTTCACACCTTGTTACGGAACCTGGATAGAAAATAGACATGGTGGCTTTATTGTCGCAACTATTTTCCAGTATAGTTTGTTAATTTACAACTTTCGCGGAAAGTTTTCCAACAATTTTATAATTGATAAAAAATGAGTTCAAGTTTGTTTCAACCTTTTGGAAAAAGAGGAATTACGTTCACCAACCGGTTGGCTATGGCGCCTATGACGCGGTGCCGTGCATTGGGTAATGTGCCCAACGATTTAATGGCCGAATATTATGGTCAGCGGGCTTCTGCCGGACTGATTATCACAGAAGGGGTTGCTCCTTCGCCTAATGGATTGGGTTATGCCCGTATCCCGGGTATTTTTAACCAGGAACAAGTAGCGGGCTGGAAAAAAGTGGCTGATACTGTACATCAAAAAGGCGGCAAAATATTTTTGCAACTCATGCACACCGGCAGGGTCTCGCACAGTGCTAATATGCCTGCCGGAGCGAAAATTATGGCCCCTTCTGCTATCTCTGCTGACGCTGATATGTGGACGGACACGATGGGGATGCAAAAAACGGAATTGCCGGAAGCGATGACTACTGCCGAAGTGGAATCCACTATTGAGGAATATGTTCAAGCTGCTAAAAATGCCATTGCTGCAGGTTTTGATGGGGTGGAAATTCATGCTGCAAACGGTTATTTGCCCAACCAGTTTATCAATCCGGGTTCCAATACCCGCACGGATGAATACGGTGGTAGTATAGAAAACCGGTGCCGTTTTGTGTTGGAAATCGCTAAACAGACCGCTGCTGCTATTGGAAAAGAAAAAACGGGTATTCGTTTTTCCCCGTACAACCCGTTCAACGGTTTGCCGCTTTTTGATGAAATGTTTGTCACCTACGATTATCTCTCTTCGGAGTTGAATGAAATCGGTATTTTGTATATTCATTTGCTGGACGGCGCTGCCCGGGCCAATGAAGAAGGCGTCGCGTTGATCAAAAAAATAAGAGAAAATTTTGACGGTATTTATATCCTGAACAGCGGCTATAACAGAGAACGAGCGGAATATGCTATTGAAACCGAAAATGCAGATTTAATTGCCTTCGGTGTGCCGTTCCTCGCTAATCCGGACCTGCCGTACCGGCTCCAGCACCAGTTGGAGTTAAATGCACCCAATCCCAATGCTTTTTATACGCATGATGCAGTAGGGTATACCGATTATAAGGCTTATTCAGCGTAGGTTGTGGAGTGTGCATTTATTTTTGTTGGCGGTATATGAGAGATGTTGCGGAGGGAGTAGCTGAATAGCCTCCTTCCGCAATTTGCCATATAAGAATACCATATTCTTGGTTACATTTGCCCCATTCAAAATCGCTGAACATGCAACGCACACCCATCAACATTACAGATTCAAGACCCCTCATCGACTATTTCTATCATTGGGAAAAGCACACGCCGGATGCGCTGTTTTTGCGACAGCCTTTTGGCGATGACTACCTCGATTTTACCTGGAAGGAAGGTGGCAAACAAGCAAGATCGCTGGCTGCATACCTCCGTTCGTTGCAGCTGCCGCCCCATAGCCACATCGGACTGGTATCCAAAAACTGTGCGGAATGGTTCATCGCTGATATGGCAATCATGATGGCGGGCCATGTTTCGGTGCCTTTTTTCCCCACACTTACGGCCGATCAACTGAACCTTGTGCTGGAGCACAGCGATTGTAATGTGCTGATTGTGGGAAAGTTAGATAACTGGATGTCCATGAAGCCCGGTGTGCCCAAGTCAATGCTGTGTATCTCCTTTCCAACCTACAACCCCGATCCCGCCCATGTCCAATGGAATACCATTCTGGAACAATACGCCCCAATAACAGATAGTCCCTCACCGTCGCCTGAGGATCTGATGACGATTATTTACACCTCGGGCACCACGGGTAATCCTAAAGGGGTTATGCTTACTTTCCGGTGTTTCTCGGCGATGCTGAATGATATTCAACCATTTTTAAAAACGGGCATGGAGACCATGCGGTTTTTCTCCTATTTGCCACTGTGTCATATTGCAGAGCGGGCTTACCTGGAAAATGGTGGTATTGCGGTAGGAACAACGTTCTACTTTTCAGAAAGCCTCGATTCATTTGCTAAAAATTTGTCAGATGCACGGCCAACTCACATAGGTTCTGTACCGCGGATTTGGGTAAAATTCCAACAAGGGATTTTGGCTAAAATGCCACAGCCGAAACTCTCGATGCTGTTGAAAATACCAATTATCAACCATATTGTCTGCAGAAAAATCAGGCAAACGCTCGGCCTGAATGATGCCGTAGTAATCCTGGTTGGGGCAGCGCCTATGCCGGTCAGCATTACGCAGTGGTTCAGGCGTTTGGGTATACATATTCAGGAGGTCTACGGGATGACCGAAAATACGGGGGCTGTCAGCGCCATGCCGCGCGAGCAAATCATTGATGGTACTGTTGGGCGGGTGCATGCCGGCGGACGGGTAAAAATTGATCCGGTAACTGGTGAAATCTGCCACCAATCGCCTTACAATATGATCGGTTATTACAAGGAACCCGCCATGACCGCCGAAACTATTGACGCCGAAGGCTGGTTACACACCGGTGATGTCGGCCTGTTAGCGGCTAATAATTTCCTGACCATAACAGGGCGGGTGAAAGAAATGTACAAAACGTCCAAAGGCGAATACATCGCTCCGGCTCAAATTGAAATGAAATTTGCAGAAAACCCTTTCATCGAACAAGTATGTGTCGTCGGACAGTCCATCCCGCAACCCATGGCTTTGATCGTTTTGACAGAAGCTGCAAAAGCAATGGATAAAAATGAGGTGATGAAAAGTCTTTCAGCAACGCTGAATCAGGTGAATCCGATCCTTAAATCGTACGAAAGAATCCACAAAATCATCATAATCAGTGAAATGTGGACGATAGAGAATAACAAAATGACGCCCACGCTCAAACTGAAACGCAACATTATTGAAAAGGAATTTGGACCTTTTCTGGAGGGCTGGTATGCGGAGAAGGAGCAATTAATAATGTAAGGTTTCCTTTTTATGGATAACACGCCGTACCCCACGGCACTCACTCTCCAGGCGCCTGCTCGAGGCACTCTTCCGGTTGCTGGAAGCCGGGCGCATTCCGCAGTTATTGATGGGGTTCAACCGGCTGCTTAAATCCAGTTCCCGCCCATTGACAGTCCGCGAAACAGCACTCGCGCAAAGGGGGCGAGGCACTAAGTTCTGGACAGTTAGAACGTCTCTTGTGAACTGATACGTCGTTGCTCCCCGGTCATGAAGACCCGCTACACTCCCTCGTAGCGCCTTATCGCAGTCCAAAATAGTCTGCTCAAATTGTCAAGAACTTAGTGCCCAGCCCACTAGTGGCGGCAAAATCGTTCCTTTCAGATTTCAGGTAGTCAAGCGGTTGAAGACCTGAAATCTGAAAGGAAGCCTTTTTGCCCTTTTACCGCAATATCACCTTGTGCGTAACCACGCTACTTCTGTCGCCCACACTCAGGAAATACATACCCGAGGAAAGTGTTGAAACGGGTAGTTCCAGCCGATGATCACCTGCACTCAGCGACAAACCGAAAACCGTTAATATCTTATGCCCCGCAGCATCTGTGAGATAATAATTAATTTCGGTATCCGATGGCAATTGGAGCAGCAGGGCGGTTGCATCCTTTGCAGGATTGGGCGCAATCTGCGACTGGAAATTTAAACCGGCAGGGTTGGTAGTGCTGACCACCACTTGGTGAGCCGGTAAAATAATTTCATCAACATACACCTGATCAGGATAGACACTGCCTATAGCATCTTTTTCAAAACTCCATTTAATGGTGTGCACCCCTGCTGAAACCGGGAATTCCACTTCCTGCCATTCTAAAGTGCCACTCCATTCCGCTTGGAGCACATCATCAATATAAAAGCGCAGGAAATCATAATCCTGTTCGCATTTTGTTTTCCGGGCAAATGAAATAACATCATCATTGGTTACATCCATAGTAAGGGACATAACGGACGACTGGTTATGCGTGATATAGCCCGATCGGGCACAATTGGCGCCTTGATATGGTGCCAAAATGGTGGTTAACCAAGGTTTATTACCACTCATAGACCATGGAAAACTATTGAAATTGTGCGATTCAAAGTTCTCAACAATCGGGTTGATCACTATTTTAGAAAGTATTTCTGTTGCGCCGTAACTACCTGCCACGAGTGCATATTGGAGACCAATCCGCGCTGATACCGGAGCGTTGCCCGAAATGCTGATATTAAATATTGCGGGGGCCTCTGCGCCTGCTGCTATTGCACCGAGGTTAGTCTGCGGACTAATGGTGAGCCAACTTGCTGCTGTCGTTAAAGTGCCGGTGGCTGCACTGCTCGTACTACCGCCGGTATTATTGTTGTTGATGGTCAATATTAAGGTTTCACCACTTTCAAAATAACCGTCGTTATCCGCCCCGGGACCTTCGGTGATGGTGTATGATCCGATGGTAAGCACCGGGGCCAATAATTTCTGTGAGAAAGTAAAACTGCCAGTCTGACCATTACTGTAGGCAAGATCCAGTACAAATGAAACCAGGTGGCCGTTTGTCACATGGTCATTCACCGCGTAACTGAATGCACCGGAAAGGGAAGTTGCTGTGCTGTCTGCGATATCTCCAAATGCTGCTGTGTTATTCAGAATAGTAACACTCGGATCAGTCGTGGAAAGGTGTCCTGTAGCCTCCAATGCCGGAGTTGTGCCCACATTAGACAGCGTTACATCTAAGGTAATGGTTTCTCCATAATCGGCAAGTTCGTTATTATTGCCGGTGAGGTCATGTGCGATGACTGATTGGTTTACCAAAAATGCGCCATTCGAAACAATCACACTGATAGTGCCCTGATAAGGAATATAATTAAATTGGGTCCCAGTGATTACAAGATCTTCCGGATTTTGTAATGGAGCGAACTGAAAATTTGCCACACCGTTTTCGACAATCGATACCGCCAGGGTTTGCCCCTGCCCAAATAAACTCACTAAAGCACCCTCCACCGGGCAACTGACCGAGAGGGAAGCGGAGCCTAATTCAATCGTGGTATTATGGGCCACCTGAAGGACCTGCGGCAACTGTGTACGTGGCATCAATGTGGGCTCACAAAACGGATTCCATACATCGGCCATCTCTTCACCTCCCTGGTTATAGGCGGCTATCATCAAGGCATTTCCATAAGCAGCCATGGAGCTGATGACGGGCACTGAAGTAGTTCCGTTGGCGTCCAGAAGATATTGATTCATACCGTCCTGACCTTCCATGGGTGGTGCCCAACTTTGGAAATCACTGGAAAGGAATGCTGCAATACTGCCCCAAGCTTCTCCGGAAGTGGGGTTTCCAGCGCGTTGGAGCGCTTCTCCCAAACATTCACCATTGGTGAAATTGCCTGCACAGCAGGCCACTGCTACAATGATGGGGTACCGGTGATTGTTGCGCAAACTCGCCACAGCATCAGTATTAAAATTGCCGCTGACTAATCCCTGTTCCCAACCATGACCAGTGTAATTGTAAAGGCTGACGCCGCGGCCATTCATCTGCGCGACCAGTTCTGTATTGATCGGATCGCCAGGTTTGTCGGCTGTTTCATCGCCGGGTGTTGGAGAGATAGCCGACTGGTTGCCATCATAAAACTCCCAATATTTGTCAAAGCCGTGCTGCAAGTGTTTGGCCTTCCATTCATTACCTTGTTCGTAATCAGCCTGATTGTCGTCGCCTATGCCCTGGCCCTGATTGGAAGTGGAGGTCATACCGGTCGCGCACCAGTTGTTGGTAGCGTCCACGAGGGGCGTTTTTTCATAATCCAGGTTTCTGTTGATCATTATCTGGAGCTGGGCGACATTGCTGGCGTGGAAGCGGCCTACCAGAATTTCAGGGAAATGATCGTTGCCGGTCATATAGCCCAGACAGTTATCACAGGAGTAAATACTATTCGGGCGAACCATTGGGGTAATGGCATTTTCATCACCTACCAGCAGTAAATACGTTATGCCGTGGTCATTGTAATAGTTTTGTACGTAGTTGAACAGCGCAGCAGGCGTATTAGCGCCGGTTTCTGACAAGGGAACAACCGTAGTATGGATGCCCATCTGCCTTTTCCATTCCACCAAAGGCGTAAGCGCATCCTGCAGGTCGTCTTTGACAATAATCAGCATTTTTTCAGGCTGGATAGCACTGTTGTCGACGGAAAGCAGGTTTTTGTTGTAATTGGCAAACAGCTTTTTATAAATACCTGTGAAAGCACGACTTTCTGCACGGGTGGATTGACCTGTGCCTTCGTTTTCGCCGGCATCGGTATTTTTATATACCCTTATTTTTAAAGATTCGTAATGGATAAGTGTCTGGGTAACAGGATTGTATTGTACCGGACTTACCCACAAAGATTGCCCACGGGCA